>JALYPS010000029.1 GCA_030856285.1 Pseudomonadota bacterium | reverse complement strand
AACCAGGACCTCGCCCCGTTCGGTGAATTTGACCGCATTGGCGACGAGGGGATGCAGCGCCTGACGCAGGGCGCGCCGGTCGGCGGTGAAGCGGGCCTGGGCAGGCAGCCGGTCGTCGATGCTCAGTTTCAGCCCCCGCGCCTCGGCGGCGGCGAGGCTGGGCGCAACCGTCTCGCGGGCCACGGCGGCGAGATCGAGCGGCTCGTTCGTCAGAGTGTCGTCGCCGCGAGCGAAGTCGAGGATGTCCTCGACCAGCATCAGCAGGCCATCGCTGGACTCGCGGATCTGCCGCGCCTGACGTACGGCCTCGGCGTCCAGGCCCGGACGTCCGGCCAGAACATCGGCAAAGCCGGCGACCCCGTTCAGGGGCGTGCGCATCTCGTGGCTCATCATGGCCAGGAAGCGGGAGCGCGCGGCCGCCGCGTCCTCGGCCTTCCGCCGGGCCTCCTGGGCCGCGAGGGTCCGGGCGCGCAGCCATGCCTCCAACTGGCGGCGTTCTGTCATCACCGTCGAGATCGGCAGGACGGTGGCGACCATGGCCAGAAGGTACAGGTTATAGATGCCCATCCGGCGCAGCATGGGCGACACCGCCTCCAGACCGGGAACTTCGGCCAGACGGGTCAGATGCACGGGGCCGTGCCCGGTCAGCGTCGCCACGCCGGTGATGGCGGCCAGCAGGATCAAGGCAATCGCGGATTTGGTCGGGGACAGCCGCAGGCTGATCAACAACATCGGCGGGAACGTCAGATAGGCGACGGAGAGGTCGTCTTGCCAGAAGACGACCGTCGTCACGACCAGCATCAGCACGAACAGGCCGGTCGCTTCAGGCGCACGCGCGCGGGTCATGCCCTCGAAACGGTGGGCCCGGGCGATCAGCAGCATGATCGGCGTGACCAGCAGCAGACCCAGAAGCTCGACGACAAAGAAGGCATAGATGTTGAATACGGTGGCGGTGCTGAGAGCCGTCCCGCGGAACGCCATGACCAGCCCGAAACCGATGGCGGCGGTCACGGCCACCGCGGGGACCGCGGAGTAGCCGGCGAAGGCCAGCAGGCGCTTCGGACGGCGCATGTCGAGCGCCGCGCCGCAGACCCGCCGGGCCAGGACGGCGCACAGGAAGGCCTCGCCCATATTCATGAGGGCGTTCAGCCAGAGGAGCATGCCGACGTCGCCGCGGATGACATTGCTGGACAGATTGAGAGTGAAACAGGCGATCAGCACAGCCACGGCGGGCCGGCGATGCAGTTGCAGCAGGGCCGCTGCGAGGATGCCGTTCGACAGCCAGACAGCGACCGCGTCAAAGGTCGCCACGCTCCAGTGGCCGATCAGCTGCGAAGCGGCGAACAGCAACACATAGACCCAGGCCGGCGGGCCCGCGATGCGGCCTGCCTCATGCCTGAAAAGACGCCAATGACCCCGCAACCGGTTTCCTCCGGCCATACCCGATGCAGGGAGGGTTACCCCGAAGGCGTAAACAAATCGGACGCCTTGTTGGGCGTCATTCCATATCAGAGGTTCGAGGTCTGAAACGCCTCGCGCGGCCGGAACCCCCGCCAGACCACCCAGATCAGCAATGCGGTCGCCACGCCCAGCGCGTCAGCGAGAAGATCGCCCCAGCTGGGATCGCGGCCGACGTAGCGCTGCACCACCTCAACCGCCGCCCCCAGTGCGATCGCCAGCAGCGCCGCCCAGATCCGCGGCAGCCGCCGGAACAGCACGCCGAGGCTCCAGAGGATCAGGCCGAAGGCGATGAAATGCGCCGCCTTGTCCCAGATGAATTTTTCGGATTCGATGGTCCCGCCGGGCGCCAGCATAAGGGCGACGAGGACCACAAGCAGCAGGGCGCCAACAAGGCGGAGAAGCAGACGCATACGTTTAGAGCTTTCGGGGAGGTCTGACGTCTATCAGCCCGAAACCAGTATCCAAACCCCGGTCGCCGCGAAACCTGCCGCCGCGGCCAGGCGAATCCAGCCCGGCGGCAGCCGCTTCGCCGCCGTCTCGCGCCTCGCAGAGGCTCGCTGCTTGAGCGAGCCCCGCTGATCGGCGCGGACGGCTACTCCCCAATGACGGGCGGGTCGGTATCGGTGACGGGATCGTCCGGCACGGTCTCGTCGTGCGGGCCGCCGGCGTGGACCGCCTGTCTGCGCTGCACCGCATAGGCGACCAGCCACAGGGCCATGGCCCAGGCCGCGCCCACGCTCCAGCCCGCCAGCACGTCGCTGGCCCAGTGGGCCGCCAGATAGACCCGGGTCAGGCCGACGATCAGGGTCAGCAGTAGGGCGACGCCGAGCACATAGGCCTTGAAATGCCGCCTCGGGAACGCCCGGGTCAGCATGACTCCGATGCTGAGATAGAAGACCGCCGACAGGAGGGCGTGACCCGAGGGGAAGCTGGCGTTGATGGTCTCCACGGCCCGCCAGGCTTCCGGGGGCCGGTCGCGCTGGAACACCGCCTTGAGCCCCTCGCTCAGCGCCACCCCGCCGGCCAGACCCAGCACCAGCAGCAGGGCGGACAGCCGTTTGCGCTGCAGGATCAGGAACAGCACCACGATGAGGCCGAACAGGCCGAGGACCGATATCCCGCCCAGCGACGTCAGGTCGAGCGCGGCGGTTTCCAGCCAGGGCGGGCCCCAGCCGTCGGCCGAGCCGCCGGGCCGCAGCGCCAGCAGCACGGCCTGGTCGAAGGCCCGGCCATCGACCTCGGTCAGGTCGTCGGCCAGTTCGACAAAGGTCATGATCCCGCCGGCCACGACGAACAGGGCGCTGAGGGCGACGATTTCGGTGCGCGCGAGACGCCAGACGCGGCGAGCAAACGGAACGATTTGAGAGGAGACCATCGGTCGCAAACGGTCACGCTTGTGGGACGTTCCATTCACGCGTTCGTGATGCCCGGGAGAGTCTCCTGTCACGCCCGCGTCGTGGCCTGTCCACAGGCTCATCCCCCGTCTTCATCGCGATTCGGACAGAAAGTGATCGTCAACCCCGTTGACGGTTGGTTAGCCATCTGCGCCCCATATCTGGGCGTGGGGAAGGTCTCCGACCACAAGATGATGTGGTTGGGGGCCCGGGGCTCCGTAGCGATCCAGTTCAGGGACGACAGCATTATGGCCGGCGGCGAAGCGTTGAAGACAGTGGAATTCCAGCCGGTTGCAGGTGGTGATGCAGTACCGCGTCCCCATCTCTCGGTGGTGCGCTCCCTCCAGCTCGACCGGACCCGCGACGATCTGCTGACCGACTTCGGCAAGAAGACGCTGGAGGACCGCTATCTGCTTCCCGGCGAGAGCTATCAGGACATGTTCGCCCGCGTCGCCACGGCCTATGCCGACGACGCCGACCACGCCCAGCGCGTCTACGACTACATGTCCAAACTCTGGTTCATGCCCTCGACGCCGGTGCTGTCGAACGGCGGCGCCGATCGCGGCCTGCCGATCTCCTGCTTCCTCAACGCCGTGTCTGACAGCCTGGACGGCATCCAGTCGGTCTGGAACGAGAATGTCTCGCTGGCCTCGAACGGCGGCGGCATCGGCACCTATTGGGGCGGCGTCCGGTCGATCGGCGAGAAGGTGAAGGGCGCGGGCCAGACGTCGGGCATCATCCCCTTCATCCGCGTGATTGACTCCCTGACGCTGGCGATCAGCCAGGGTTCGCTGCGCCGCGGCTCGGCCGCCGTCTATCTGGACGTCCACCATCCCGAGATCGAGGAGTTCCTCGAGATCCGCAAACCGTCGGGCGACTTCAACCGCAAATCCCTGAACCTGCACCACGGCATCAATATCTCGGACGCCTTCATGGAGGCCGTGCGCGACGGCCGGACGTTCGACCTGCTGTCGCCCAAGGACAAGGCGGTGGTGAAGACCGTCGACGCCCGCGCCCTGTGGCAGAAGATCCTCGAGATCCGCCTGCAGACCGGCGAGCCCTATCTGATCTTCTCGGATACGGTGAACCGCCAGATGCCGCAGCATCAGCGCGACCTGGGCCTGTCGGTGAAACAGTCGAACCTGTGCAGCGAGATCACCCTGCACACCGGCCGCGACCATCTGGGCGTCGACCGGACCGCCGTCTGCTGCCTGTCCTCGGTCAACGCCGAGAGCTTCCTGGAGTGGCGCGAAGAGCCGAAATTCATCGAGGACGTGATGCGTTTCCTCGACAATGTGCTGGAGGACTTCATCCGCCGCGCCCCGCCAGCCATGGCCGCGGCTGTCTACTCCGCCAAGCGCGAGCGTTCGGTGGGCCTGGGCTTGATGGGCTTCCACTCGTTCCTGCAAGCCCAGGGCGTGGCCTTTGAATCGGCCATGGCCAAGTCGTGGAACATGCGTCTGTTCAAGCACCTGCGCCGCGAGGCCGACAAGGCCAGCCGCCTGCTGGCCGAAGAGAAGGGCGCCTGCGAGGACGCCGCCGAGCGCGGCGTGCTGGAGCGGTTCAGCCACAAGCTCGCCATCGCCCCGACCGCCTCGATCTCGATCATCTGCGGCGGCACCAGCGCCGGCATCGAGCCGATCCCCGCCAACATCTATACGCACAAGACCCTGTCGGGCTCGTTCGCGGTCAAGAACCCCTATCTGGAGCGCCTGTTGGGCGAGAAGGGCATCGACACCGAGGCGCTGTGGAACTCCATTCTCGAGCACGAGGGTTCGGTCCAGCATCTGGACGACCTCAGCGACGACGAAAAATCCATCTACAAGACAGCCTTTGAACTGGACCAGCGCTGGATCGTCGAACTGTCGGCGGACCGCGCCCCGGAAATCTGCCAGGCGCAGTCGATCAACCTGTTCATTCCCGGCGATGTGAACAAATGGGACCTGCACATGCTGCACTGGTCGGCGTGGGAGCGGGGCGTAAAGTCGCTCTACTATCTGCGCTCGAAATCGGTTCAGCGGGCCGCGTTCGCGGGCGCGGAGAACAAGGTCGAGGTCGAGGTCGACCCCAACCAGCCGGATCTCTTCAGCGCCGCCCGCACTGACTATGACGAGTGTCTGGCCTGTCAGTAGGGCCTCCGGGAGCGTAACCCACACTGTGACCCCGGAACCCCGGTTTGCAGCCGACGTTCGTCGGCAAGAGCAGAAGTCTGTTGGCGAGGCGGCCCGCATCGTGCAGGATTGCGCCTGTTGACGGATCGGGAGGACCGTTAATGCGTATGACGGTTTTTGCGTTCGGAGTGTTGGCGACTGTGGCCTGTGCGGCCCCGGCGCTGGCTGTCGAATCGCCGCCGGCAACGCAGGTCGCCCTGTCCAATCCCTGGGTTGTCACCCGCGAACCTCCCGCGACGGTCTCGGACCTTCTGACCCGGATCGACCGTGACGCCCGCTTCGCCGAAGCGGACCGCCCGGCCTATGGCCCTGACGAAGGATGGAGCGGCTACGCCCCGCCCTCACGCGACCGGGCCTCGCCCTGGGTCGCTTCGAGCCGCGACGTCTGGTTCGAGAACAGGACCTTTGACGACCGGCTGCGGCTGCGCACCGAAGGCCCGGTGCGCCGGGTCGACGGATCGCCCCTGCCGCCCGGACCACTCGATCCCGCGGCCTATGAGGCCGAGCACTACGATCTGACCTACACCCGCGGCTGGACCGAGATCCTGGGCCGGACAGCATCGGGTCTCGACGTCGCCCTGACGCCCCATGTCGGCGTCGGGGTCGGCTCGCGAGGCGGCACCACCGAGGCCGGGGCGACGCTGCGCATCGGACCCGATCTCGACAGGCTGGTGCCTGAAGGCGAAGAGGCGTTCGGCCAGCGGCCACGCTGGTATCTGTACGCCGCCGGGTCCGGCCGGGCGGTCGGCTACAACTGGGCCCGCAACCGTGACGGCGAGTTCGCGCGATCGGGCGTCAGCCACGACTCCGGCGTCTTCATGGGCGACGCCTCGCTGGGCGTGGCCATGCGGCGCGGCGCGGTGCAGAGCTCGATCGGACTGATTTACCGTGAGATCGGCGTCGAGGGCCTGCGCGCCGGCCACGGGGTCGACACAGACGTTTCCGAAGGCGTCATCGCCTTCCAGCTGTCGATCAAGCCCGAATAAGCATCCTTGTCGCGCTAACGGCCGCGACGCGGTCGCGGCCTGCTTGAGCGCGTAAATCCGGGCAGGTTCAGCTACTGCGTTCTCGCCACGCCCTCGCGGCGGTCGTCGGCGCCGCCGTCCCAGGCCCAGCCGTTCGGGCCCTGCCGCCAGATCCCGCCATGCAGGCCCGAGGTTTCGCTGTCGTTCGGCCGCAGGGTCACGCCGCGCGCCGCGAGCCCCGTCCGCAAGGTCTCGGAGAACCGCTCGGTGTCCGCGCCGAATCCGTCGCCCCGCGCCACCAGATTGGGCAGGTTGAACGCCGTCTGGACGGGCAGACCCCAGTCCAGCACCGCGATCAGGGCGCGGGCGTTATAGGCGAGGATCGACGGCCCGCCCGGCGAGCCCAGGGCTCCGACCAGCCGGCCCTCGCGGTCGAGGATGAGAATGGGCGACATCGACGACCGCGGCCGCTTGCCCGCCGCCACGGCGTTCGCCGCCGGCGCGCCTTCTGTCCGCATCGGGGCAAACGAGAAATCGGTCAGCTCATTGTTGAGGAAGAAGCCCGCCGCCATCCGGCCCGAGCCGAACACGCTCTCGACCGTGGTGGTCATGCTGACCGCATTGCCCTCGGCGTCGACGATGACGAAATGCGAGGTTCCCGCCGGCTCGTTGGTGGCGTCCGGCCCGGCCAGCATTCCGCCCGGCGGAGTCCCCGCCTCGGCCGCCCCGGTCAGGCCCGGAGCCAAGGCCGCGCGCGCCGCCGTATACCCCGGGTCCAGCAACCCCTGCACCGGCACACGAACAAAGCCGGGGTCGCCGACGTACCGGTCGCGATCGGCGTACATCAACCGCTGTAGCTGGGCGAAGGCCGTCCAGGCCTCGGCGCTGTCGGGGCCCAGAGCAATATCGGGCGTCCGCTCGGCCATGGCCAGCAGCTGCAGCACCGCCACGCCGCTGGACGGCGGCGGCGGCACGCAAATCACATAGATCCGGTAGGGCCGGCAAAGCGCCCCGCGCTCGATCGGCTGATAGGCGGCGATGTCCTGGGCCGTCAGCGCCCCCGGCCGCGGTTCCTCCGCCACCGTGGCGGCGATCTCACGCGCGATCCGGCCGCGGT
>JALYPS010000024.1 GCA_030856285.1 Pseudomonadota bacterium | reverse complement strand
CCACATAGTCGTTGATGCGTTGCTGGATCAGCCCCATGAACTGGCTCTCGGGCGGATACAGGGTGTCGTCGAGGTCGAAGATCCAGCTGCGGACATGGCGCAGGTCAGCGCCGTATTCCGTCGCCGGGTCGCTGGGCGCCAAGCGCATGCTGCTGCTGACGGACGTCCCCGGGGTCAAGGGCGCGGACGGCGAGATCATCCGCCAGATGACCGTCGGCGAAGCCTCGAAACTGATCGAGGACGGCGTCGCCACCGGCGGCATGATTCCCAAGCTGCAGACCGCCATGGCCGCTGTCCGCGACGGGGTCGAGGCCGTGGTCATTCTCGACGGGCGGCGGCCGCACGCCATGCTGGTGGAGCTGTTCACCGAACACGGCGCCGGTACGCTGGTGAAGGCGGGATGACGGCAGAGCCGATCCCGGCGTCGGAATACGGCGCCGAACTGCGCCATGTCCGCAGCTGGATCTTCGACCTCGACGACACCCTGTATCCGCCCGAGAGCCAGTTCATGGGGCTGATCCAGCAACGCATCAACGACTATGTGGTGCGCACCTCCGGCATGCCCGCGGATCAGGCGATGACCGTGCAGAAAGGCTATCTGCGCGATTACGGCACCTCCCTGGCCGGGCTGATGGCCCACTACCGGATCGACCCGCACGACTTCCTGGCCGAGGTCCATGACGTGCCGCTGGACGTGCTGACGCCCGATCCCGGCCTGCGCGCGGCGCTGGAGCGGCTGGAAGGTCCGCGAATCGTCTTCACCAACGGCTCCATGGCCCATGCCCGGCGGGTGGTGGAGAAGCTTGCGCTGGCCGACCTGTTCGACGGCCTGTTCTCGCTGGAGGACGCCGATCTGATCCCCAAGCCGGACCCCCGCACCTTCGCCCGGATGACCGAGCGGTTCGGCGTCGACCCGACCACGGCGGCCTTCTTCGAGGACACGGTCCGCAACCTCGCGCCCGCCCACGCGATCGGCATGACCACGGTGCTGGTCGGGCCCCACGCTCACGACGCCGAGACGCCCTTCGCCGATCACCGGGCCGCCGCCCTCGGCCCCTTCCTCGCCACCGCCCGCCTGTCCGGAGACGCCTGATGACCGATCTGACCCATCTGGAAGCCGTCGTCGAAGCCGCATGGGACGACCGCGCCAGCGTCTCGGCCACGACCCACGGCGAGGTCCGCAAGGCCGTCGAACAGTCGCTCGCGCTGCTGGATTCTGGACAGGCCCGGGTCGCCTCGCGCGGCGCCGACGGCGTCTGGACCACGCATCAGTGGCTGAAGAAGGCGGTCCTGCTGTCGTTCCGGCTCAACGACAATGAGGTCATGCGCGGCGGCGACCGGGGCCCCGCCAGCCACGCCCCCGGCGTCGGCCCCTGGTGGGACAAGGTCCCCAACAAGTTCGGCGACTGGACCGCCGCCAACTATCAGGAGGCGGGCTTCCGCTCCGTGCCCGGCTCGATCGTGCGCCGTGGGGCCTTCATCGGCCGCAACGTCGTGCTGATGCCCAGCTTCGTGAACATCGGCGCCTATGTGGACGAAGGCGCCATGGTCGACGCCTGGGCCACGGTCGGTTCGTGCGCCCAGATCGGCAAGAACGTCCACCTGTCCGGCGGAGCCGGCATCGGCGGCGTGTTGGAGCCGCTGCAGGCCAATCCGACCATCATCGAGGACGGCTGTTTCATCGGCGCCCGCGCCGAGGTGGCCGAAGGCGTCATCGTCCGCGAGGGCGCCGTCCTGGCCATGGGCGTCTATCTGTCGGGCTCAACAAAGATCGTCGACCGCGCCACGGGCGAAGTCTTCCGCGGCGAGGTGCCGGCCTACAGCGTCGTGGTGCCGGGAAACCTGCCTGGCCCGAACGGCGGTCCCGGCCTGTACTGCGCCGTGATCGTCAAGCGGGTGGACGCCCAGACGCGGGCGAAGACGGGCGTGAATGAGCTGCTGCGGGACTGACTACTTCGGAGGCGCGACGGGCGGCAGGACCTCGGGCTGCGGCGCGGCTGGAACAGGAGCCGGGGCCGGAGCGGCCGGCGTCTCGAGACCCACCGAGGCCATTCCGGAGTCGACGTTGTAATCGAACCGTAGCACCGAGCGCCTGGCGGCATCCTCGATTTCGGCCGCGAGGAAGGCTCGCTCGTTATGGCGGCGTCGGGCGGCCTCAACCACAGGCTGTTGAGTTCGCATCCATTGCACCATCGCCCCGATGTCGCCGTCGGACGGCGCTCTGGGGGTCGGTGTTCCGGCGCGGGCCGGCGTCCTGGCCGCAGGCCGTCCCGTGACCGCCGACCGGGCCAGCAGGTCGGGCGAGAGCACGACGCGGGTCGCGATCTGCGGCGGCGCCGATCCGACCCGGACCGGGGTCAGGTCCACGGTCATGTTGTCCAGCAGCGTATTGATCCGGACCCGGTTGACCGCCTCCTGGGAGCTTTGCCCCGAGATCAGGCTGTCGAGCGCCCGAAGCGTGCCAGAGGCCGCGCTGGAGAGCGCGCTGCCAGGTGTGGGGCGCAACTGAACATCTGCGCGATCCAGCTTGCCGTCGAGGGCCAACAGGTCGTCGGCGAAGGCGGACGGCCACAGGTCGTTGGCCACGGCGAGGTTGCCCGTCATATCCTGGATCTGGTTCTCGCCATCCTCAACCCGGGCGCAGACGTCGTGGATCTGGCGCAGCACCGGCAGGAAGGCGGCTCTGTCAGCGGCGTCCGGCCACCCCTCGACCACGCCGAGCTTGTTGACGACCTCGGTCCTGTTGCAACCGGCGACGGCCGGTATCCGGCCCAGAGCGTTGGTGCGGTTCACCAGCACCAGATAGCGGTTCTCGACATAGCCGACGCCCAGATGTCCGGCGTAAAACAGGTCCCGCATCGGCTGGCTGCCGGTGAAGTTGACGGCCAGAACGCCGGCCAGGGCGAGGTAACCCCAGGGAGCCACCGCAGCCGCGCCCGTGCTGAGCGAAGCGCCCAACCCGCCGACGCCGGCCGCAGTGGCGGCTCCGTCCTGGAATGCCTGGCTTCGGTCGCTGCGCGCGAGGTAGAAGTCCCTCAACGTCTCGGAGTCGGCCAGCAGCTGCGGCCAGCGCAGGTCCTCGTTCGGGTAGTCAGTGGCGATCATTCCCGCGCGGCGGTGTTCCCGCAGGTGGCCCACGATGCATCGGCGACTGTAGGAAAGGCCGTTTCCGAACCGGTCCGTACGGCCGATGCCCGCCGCGCAGTCGACGCGCAATGGCGGCGCAAGTCCGGATTCCCCGGCGACGTGCGCGACCGGGGCGGCCTGACCCGTCACCGCCTGGGCGGCTGCGGGGGTCGGCGTCGCCAGAAGCGCCGCCAGCCCGACGGCCGCGGACACGACCGACTTGCGGTCGATCGTTCCCGAAATTCCCACCATGACAACCCTCCCGTGTAGCGTCACGTTAGGATATGGTTAAGGTTTCGTAAACCCTCGGTTGTTGAATGGAGGTTTTCTCGCTTCCGGAGCGCGTCTCCGGCAGAGGCGGTTCACCTGCCCGATGCCGGCGGCCTAGCTGTCGAAGCTATGAAGGTTGTTCACCCGGGGGTGGGCTGAGAAGCTGGGGTTGCGAAGCACCAACCTCAACCGAAGAGTTCCCCGGATGAACGTGCACAAGAATGCCCGGCTGACG
>JALYPS010000015.1 GCA_030856285.1 Pseudomonadota bacterium | reverse complement strand
AGTCCGTACTGGGCGCCGGCGTCACCGTTGTGGCCGGACCGGAGGCCATCCCCGGGCGGCCCCGGTCCAGGCCGGCGCGGGCGCTGCGCGTAGCTCTCGCCGGCTGCGGCGTGGTCGGCGGCGGGATCCTGCCGCGCCTGCTGGCCGATGCGCGGTTTCAGGTCGTCGGCGTTCTGGTGCGTGATCCGGCCAAGGCCCGGGACACCGTCATTCCGGCCGGTCTCGCGGTATCAGACCCGGCGGCTCTGCTGGCGCGCGAACCGGACATTCTCGTCGAGGCGATCTCGGACGCCTCTACCGGCCTGGCGCTGATCCGGGCGGCCCTCGCGCGCGGCGTGGATGTGGTCAGCGCCAACAAACAGGCGGTCGGAGCCGACCTGCCCGCCCTGATCGAGCTGGCGGCGGCCGGTGATGCGCGCCTGCTCTGCTCCGCCAGTGTCGGTGGCGGCGCGCCGCTGATCGAGACGGTGCGAAGAGCCAGGGCTCACGGGGCGGTGGTGCGGATCGAGGCGGTGCTGAACGGCACCTGCAATTTCATCCTCAACCGCCTCGCCGAGGGCCGCCCCTTCGAGGAGGCGCTGATCGCTTCGCGCGAGGCCGGCTTCGCCGAGGCTGACCCCTCCGCCGATCTGACCGGTCTGGACGCGGCCGCCAAACTGGCCATCCTGGGCCATGAGGCGCTGCGGGGACGGCTGACGGTCGACGGCGTCGCCCGCGAGACCCTCGGTCCCGATGGCGACCTTCCCGGGGGTCGGGTGCGTCAGCTGGCGCGACTGGACGTCCGCACCGGCGAGGTCGGCGTAACCCTTCGCCCCGTCGACGGCGACCCGTTGTTCGCCGACCTCGAGGACGAATGGAACGCCGTCCGGGTCACGACGGGGGACGGACGGGTCTTCACAGCGCGGGGTCGGGGCGCCGGGCGGGCGCCCACCGCCGAAAGCGTCTGGGCTGACCTGATGGACCTGGTCGAGCTCCGCGCCTGGCCCAAAGAAAACGCCGCCGGTTCCTGAGAACCGGCGGCGCTGGAGTCGCCTTGATCAGGAGACGATCAGAAGCGGTAGCGGGCGCCGACCACGAACTCGCGACCGGTGTGTTCGTAGTTGAGATTGTTCTGGCGCTGGCTGTTGATCCAGCGCTCGTCGAACTGATCGGTCAGGTTGATGCCTTCGAACGACAGGGTGATGTGCTCGCCGATATCGTAGGACAGTGAAAGGTCGACATTCAGCGACTCCGCCTTGCCCTCAACGTCGTTGCTGTTCGCTCCCGGTACCCGGATCAGATATTCATCCCGGTAGGTGCCCGAGACGCGCGCTTCGAAGGGACCATCCTCATAGTAGAGAGTGGCGCTCCACGAAGAAGGCGACTGGCCGACAATCGGCTGGCGGGTCGTCGTTCCGAGCGTGGCGCTGACGATGTATTCCACCTCGGACTCTACCTGGGTGTAGTTGAACAGCCCGCCGAAATTATCGAACGGGGCCGGCAGGAAGCTGAACGGGGTCTGCAGCGTGATCTCGAATCCGTCGAGATCGCCGCCGGGTGTGTTGCGGCTTGAGGTGAAGATCACATCCGTGTTCGGCGACACGCCGACGGGCAGGATGCTGTTGGGGAAGCCCGTTTCCGAGAACGGCAAGCGCTCGCGCGTTGTCTGGACAAAGGACTCGATCG
This sequence comes from Pseudomonadota bacterium, assembly GCA_030856285.1. Taxonomy (GTDB): domain Bacteria; phylum Pseudomonadota; class Alphaproteobacteria; order Caulobacterales; family Caulobacteraceae; genus Brevundimonas. The sequence continues at coordinate 16,238 of JALYPS010000015.1, read as the reverse complement.
ACTTGTGGAAGAGCGCGAAGCTGAACAGCGCCTCCGGATAGGGATACCATTCCACACTCAGATCGTAGTTGGTCGCCCGGATCGGATCCAGGAAGGGGTTGCCGACTGTCAGGGTTACGTCCGCGACTCCTTGGGCCACGGTGCCCCCCGGCGTGAGCTGGTTCAGTGCGGGGCGGGCCATGACCTTGGCCGCTGCAAAGCGCACCAGCAGGTCTTCCATGGGCTCGATCGATACGTTGAACGCCGGCAGCACGTCTTCGTAGGTGTTGGTGATGGTCAGCGGCAGCGTGCCGAGCAGGCCGGTGGCGTTGACCTCGGTCTTGACGAAGCGGACGCCGAGATTCCCCCGCACCGGCATATCCCAAAGCTCCGAACGGAAGTCAGCTTGGAGGAACAGGCCGCTCGAGATTTCGTCCACGGACCGGGTTTCGCCGGCGAACGGCGTCACCCTGAAGTCCCCATAGGAATTAACGCAGTTGCAGCTGAATCCGATCAGCGCGTCCAGACGGGCGATGTCGGGGATGACCCAGGTCGTGGGTGAGCCTGCGGGCAAACCGAGACCGTTCCCGAAATTGGTCACCCGGGTCGAGTAGTCGGCAATCGTGAACCCCTGCGAAGCCAGCAAAGCCAGAGCCGATGCAGGAACGGCCTCCACAGCTTTGCGATTTTCTGCAACCTCGAAGCCGAACTCCTTGCGCGACAGGCCGGCACGAAGCGTCAGGTTCTCACCGACATCAAATGTCAGCTCGCCTTCGAAGGCTTCATAGGAGTTGACCGTCCTGTTGGGGCGCAACCGGATGATCGAGGCGTCGCCAAGGGCGGTCGAGGGACTTAGTGCGAAATTCGCCGGGTTTGTAACGTCGAACCCATAGGTGAAGGCCGGCAGGTTAACATCACCCGAGTAGTCATAGCTGTACCCGTCCACATCGTAGCGATCAAAGGAGACGGTGGTCTGTTGGGGATTGCGTCCGATGGCCTCGGAACGACCGTACAATCCCCTGAAGCGCATCGTGTCTGAGAACTCGTGCGTCAAGGTCAGGGAGTTCTGCGTGAACTCAGTCGACAGGATGTCGACCCTCTGCTCTGCACGCACGTCTACGTCATTGAAGGTCGCCGCGATCAGGGTGTTGTTGTTATCGATCCGTCCGGTGACCAGATCCGTTGCCCGGAAGCCTTGGACGACGGCTTCCCGGGCGGAGCTGATGACACCCAGGAACTCCTCGTTCCGCTGCTGGTCCAGCTTGGCGTACAGGCTGTCGAGCGTGATCCTCGTGCGATCTGTAAGGTCAAACTGGAACGAACCTGTCAGTCCCAACCGTTCGCGGGCGTAGGTGATGCGGCCATATCGGGGGATGCGCGGCAAGGCCGCCCGGTGCGCCGCCGCCTGCGCCGCCAGCCCCGTCAGCGTCGCACCGTCCGCGGTCGTGATCGTTCCGACCGACTGATAGCACCGTGTCGTGTTGACGTAGGAAGTGATGACACCCGCCACCATGGTCGGCACACAGCCATCATCGCCCGGAACCCGGAAACCGACCGAACTCGATCCGTCTTCATTGGTGTTGCGGCGACTGTATGCGACCGACATCAGGGCGCCGAGACGCCCGTCCAGCCAGCGGTTGCTGACCAGCAAGGTTGCGCGAGGATCGGAGGCTTCGGACAGATCGTTGTAGGTCCCCTGGACGCCCATGGCCAAGGTCGGGCCTTGGTAGTCGAACGGCCGCGCAGTCATCAGATCGACGGTCGCGCCAAGGGACCCCTCGGTGACCGCCGCCTCCTGCGACTTCCGCACGGTAATGCTGTTGAAGAGCTCCGACGCGAAAACGTTGAAATCGAAGCCGCGATTGCGGTTGGCCCGGCCCTGGTCCCGCCCCCCGGTGGTCGCCAGAGCTTCAAGCCCGTTCAGGCGCACGCGGACGAAGTCCGAACTCAGGCCCCTGACGTTGATGGACCGCCCCTCGCCGCCATCGCGGTCGATCTGGACGCCCGGCACGCGCTGAAGCGATTCCGCCAGGTTCAGATCCGGAAAGTCAGCGATGTCTTCAGCGCTGATCGCATCCACAATCGAATTCTCGTTCCGCTTGACGTCGATCGCGGCCCGCAGTGATCTGCGGAAGCCGGTCACCACGACCTCGTCAATCTCGGTCGCCTCCTGAGGCGCGGTCTGGGCTGAAGCTGGAATGACTCCCGTCGACAGGGCCATGACAATCCCTGACGCGCCCGCAAACAGCGCACCGCGCAGAGAGCGGTTTCTCACCGAAGGGTTCGATTGCAACATAGGCCTCCTCCCAAAGGACTTCTCGGATGCCAGGATTTTCCCCGGTCTATCGGTTGTTCAAGTCTGGCGCGAGCGGCCAAGCTTTGTTGACACCGGTGTCATATCAGTATGAAGTCGTCCCTGACACCGGTAGCAAAAACGAGCCTAACTCGATGATCGTCGATCTTGCAAGCCCACATCGGACCCGGCGTCGCGCGATCATGGCACTGTTGTCCCTCGTCGTGACCTTGATGGCACACCCCGCGAGCGCGGCCGTGCCGCCACTCCCGGCGGACGGCCATGATCCTCGCGGCGCCCTCTACCATCAGGCGCCCCCGATGAACGTCACCATGGACGCGAGGGTGGAGCCCCAAGTTGAAGCCCTGATGCGCAGGCTGCTGTCCGAGGGCCGGGACTTTCGACTGGACGGGGTGGAGGTTTTCGCTGTCGAGGACAAATTCCTGCCGGGCAAGATCGCCATCGCCATGGCCCACCTGATCGCCGCCACCCCCCGTTCCGACCCGAAATTCGCCGAATATGTGAGAGGGTTTCGCCAGCTGGCCGACCTGACGATCGAGGATGCCAACGACACTTGGGGAATCTACTACTACGCCTCGGCGCTCCACCGGCTCGACACGGCCGGTCTGCGCGACGAAGCCGTTTCACCCTCGACCCTCGAACGGCTGAAGGTCCGCCTGGACTGGCGCTCCTTCGTGCGCGAAGGCGACCTCACCCTGATCGATCTGCCGAACAACTATTACGGCGTCGCCTTCAGCATCGCACGCTTGCGGTTCCTTCTCGGCTGGGAGGACGCGGCCGCGAGCGATGCCCTGCTTGCAAAGACGCTGGATCACTTTCGCACCTATTCCGGGGTCTACGGCTTTGCCGACGAAACCGCTGGCGAAGGACGCTTTGATCGCTACAGCGTGCTGTTGATCGGCGAGATCGCCCAACGTTTCATCGAAACGGGAATAGAGCCGCCGGCCGACGTGCGTCGCTGGCTGCGCAACTCGGTCGATGTGATGCTTCCGCGCCTGAACCTACGCGGCGAAGGGTTCGAATACGGCCGGAGTATCGGGGTCTACGGCGAAACGGCCTTCCTCGAGGTTCTGACGGCCGCCGCCGCCCTGAACGTCCTGACCGATCAGGAAGAGGCAATGGCCTATGCATTTTCGGCGCGCGTCGCGGCGCGTTACGCCGACTTCTGGCTGGATCCGGCAACCGGGTCGGTCAACCTTTGGGACCACGGCCGCAAGACTGACGCATACCGTGGGAAGCACCGCATCCTCGGCGAGAACCTCAGCCTCGCCCACCAGCTCAGCTATACCAATGCGCTCTGGAACAGGCTTGGCTGGGCCGATCGCGAACCGGATGCCGGCTTCGAAGCATGGCTCGACACCCTTCCACGCTCAACGACCACGTGGTTTTCCCGAGGCCAGTACGATCGGGTTCTGGTGACTTATCGGGACGGTGATCGCGTCATCGGCCTTCCGCTGATCAACGGCGGGCCGACCCACCATATGAACAACCCCTATTTCCCGGTCCCGTTCTCACCCGGCGTGCTGTCCGGCGCTGCGGACGAGACCTGGCCGAATCTCGTGCCGCGCGTAACCTTGTCCGACGGGTCGGTGCTTATGCCGCTGGCCTGGATTTCAGGGGTCGCGGTCGAGGTTGACGGTCCTCGCACCATCGTCACCTACGTGCAGACGGAGTGGGACCTGATGGGCGACGCGGCTCCGCGCCGCGATAGCAGGCTGTCCGTACGCACGCGCTATATCCTTGAGCCCGGTGCCGTATCCCGAAGCGACAGCATCCAGACCGCTCCGGGTGTCGAGATCGCCCACATTGACCTCGACTTCGCCAGCTTCTCGCAGGCTCCGTTGGCGTCACCCGGGCAGATCAACTTCGGAGCGGGCGAAGTCCGCAGCTTTGCGACGACAGGCCTGACCTGCCTGACCCGCCAGCCGGACCCGGACCGCCACGCCTCACCCACCGGAGCGTTCAACGTCTACGTCGAGTGCGACGCCGGCGCGGGGCAAGGCGCGCGCAACATCGGTTGGCGAATCGAAATGCGGCAGCCGTGAGTTTACGAAAGTTGCTATCGGGGGCCGCGCTTCTGGCCTGCCTGCTCGCGACTCGCCCGGTGCTGGCGGATGACCCTGCTACCGACAGGGAGCGCCAGATAGCCTTTCCGGGGGCCGAAGGCGCCGGCCGGTTCGCCCTCGGCGGACGCGGGGGACGGGTGCTCCGCGTCACCCATCTGGGCGACGCGGGTCCGGGAAGCCTGCGCGCGGCGGTCGAGGCGGAGGGACCGCGCACGGTGGTCTTCGACATCGGTGGCGTAATTCGGCTGGCCTCGCCGCTGACGGTTCGGCGTGGCCGCATCACGATCGCCGGCCAGACGGCCCCCGGGGGCGGAATCACCCTGCGCGACCATCCTCTGGTGGTGGCCGCCGATGACGTGGTGATCCGCCATATCCGCTCGCGCCTCGGAGACGAGAGCGGGATTGAGGCCGACGCCGTATCGGTCGAACGCGGCCGCCGGATCATCCTCGATCACATCTCCGCCTCATGGTCGGTCGACGAGACCCTGTCGGTCGGCAGCCGTTACAGCCCGCCGGAGCGCGGCATCTACGACGTCACCGTCCAGTGGTCGCTCATCGCAGAATCGCTGAACGCCTCGGGCCATGCCAAGGGCGACCACGGTTACGGCACGCTGGTGCGCGGCGGGCACGGCGCGCGCATGACCCTCCATCACAATCTGTGGGCCGCACACCGGGCGCGGATGCCCCGCCCGGGCAACTACAATCCGCCTTCGGTCGATCCCGAAGGGCCCCGGTTCGAGTTCCGCTCCAACGTCTTCTACGACTGGAGCGGCGGACACGCGGGCTACAACGCCGACACCGAAAGCCTGTCCGCCTACGCCTTCATCGGCAACGCCTACATCCCCGGACCGGACTCGGTCGGGCGGTGGGCGTTCGAGGAATCCAATCCGCTGGCCCGCGCCTGGTTCGAGGGAAATGCGATGGATGGCGCCATCCCGGCCGATCCATGGAGTCAGGTCAAGGATTCGGACCGTCCGGACTACCGGCTGGCGGCGCGGCCGGACTGGGCGGAGGCAGTGAACGAAACGGCGACGGAGGCGGAGGCCCGCGTTCTGGCCCACGTCGGCGCCGGCCGGGTCCGCGACGCCGTCGACGCCCGAATCATCGAGGGCGTCCGCGCCCGCACCGGTCAAATCATCGACAGCCAGTCAGAGGTGGGCGGCTGGCCGGAGCTGGAGGCGGGATCACCCTGGATCGACGGCGACGGCGACGGTATGCCGGACGATTGGGAAGCGGCCCACGGCCTCGATCCGGCCGATGCGGCGGACGGCGCCGCCGACCGCGACGGCGACGGTTTCACCCATCTGGAAGACTGGTTGAATAGCCTCTGATCAGCGCGCCAGCCAGCCGCCGTCGACAGCCAGGACCGTGCCGTGGACATAGGCGGCCGCATCCGACGCCAGGAACACCGCCGCGCCGCTGATATCGGACGGATCGCCCCAGCGGCCCGCCGGGATACGCGCGAGGATATCGCGGTTGCGGGTCTCGTCGGCGCGCAAGGCCTCGGTGTTGTTGGTCGAGAAATAGCCCGGCGCGATGGCGTTGACGTTGATACCCTTCGACGCCCATTCGCAGGCCAGCAAGCGGGTGAGCCCGGCCAGACCGCTCTTGGACGCCGTATAGGACGGCACGCGGATGCCGCCCTGGAAGCTCAGCATCGAACAGATGTTGATGATCTTCCCGCCTCGTCCGGCGCTCGCCCATGTGCGGGCCACGGCCTGGCTGAGGAAGAAGGCGGTCTTCAGATTGGTGTCGATCACCGCGTCCCAGTCCTCTTCGGTGAAGTCGAGGCTGTCGGCGCGGCGGATGATGCCGGCGTTGTTGACGAGAATGTCGATCGCGCCGACCGCGCCGACGGCTTGCCCTACCAAATCAGCGATGGGAGCGACCGAGGACAGGTCGGCGGGGATAGCGTGCAGGGCTCGCCCGATCTCAGCCACCATGGCCGCGGTTTCGGTCGGAGCCGAACGGCCGACGGCGACGATGTCGGCCCCGGCCTGCGCCAGACCGACGGCGATCGCCTGGCCCAGCCCGGTGTTGGCGCCGGTGACCAAGGCCGTCCGCCCGGTGAGGTTGAAAGAAGCGCTCATTTCAGCTTGCCTGTATTGTGCGGGTTTGGCGCGGATTGTGCGGATAGGTAACCGGTGTCATAAGCTTATGCAAACGTGGGCCGGCCGCCCGCCTCATCATCAAGCCTCGAGATAAGTCCATGAAAATCGCCCTCATCATCGAGAACAGCCAGGCCGCCAAGAGCGAGGCCGTGCACGCCGCCCTGAACGCCGTCGCCGGGCCGATGGGCCATCAGGTCTTCCACTATGGCATGTACACGCCCGAGGATAAGGCGTCGCTGACCTATGTGATGAACGGCCTGCTGGCCGGCATCCTGATCAACTCGGGCGCGGCGGATTTCGTGGTCACCGGATGCGGCACCGGCACGGGCTCCATGCTCGCCTGCAACGCCATGCCGGGCGTGTTCTGCGGCCTGATCATCGACCCCACCGACGCCTTCCTGTTCGGCCAGATCAACGACGGCAACGCCATCGCCATGCCCTACGCCAAAGGCTTCGGCTGGGCGGCCGAGCTGAACCTGCAGGACGTCTATCGCAAGCTGTTCGAGGGCGAGCGCGGCCTGGGCTATCCCAAGGAACGCGCCGAGATCATGCGGAAAAACCGCGGCATCCTGAAGCAACTGAAAGCCGCCACCTGCCACGACATGCTGACCGTCCTGAAATCCGTGGACCAGGACCTGCTGAAAGCCGCCGTCGCCGGAGAACGCTTCCAGGAATACTTCTTCGCCAACGCCACTGATGAAGCGATCCACGACTACCTGAAGAGTCTCGTCAGCAACTGACGCGCTCTGGCTAACACCCGAGTTCACCCACTCCCGGGGTTGAGGCTTTTGAGGGAATGCTAGGCTGCCGACGGGGCCAGCGCCGTCCGGACCGCCGTCGCGAGTTCTGACAGTCGGAACGGTTTGCGCAGGAGGTTCTCCAGCGGCATCACCCGATCGACGGCCTCCATGTCGGCATAGCCGGTCGCCATGATGATCGGGAGGGTCGGCTCCGTCGTCCTGGCCTGGATGACGACATCAACCCCGGTCATTCCCGGCATGGCGTAGTCCGCGATCATCAGGTCCGGCCGGGCGTCCTCGAGCAGGCGCAAGGCCGCTTCGCCCCCGTCCGCCTCCTCGACGTTGTAGCCTAGCGACTGCAGGCACTCGACGATGAAGCGGCGCACGGCCTCGTCGTCATCGACCACGAGGATGCGCTGGTTCGGCCCCTCCGCGTCGGCCTCGGCCCGGAACACTTCCTCCGGCGCCGCAACGGCGGCTTCGGCGGCGGGCAGCCATATCTCCACCGTCGATCCCTGCCCTTCGATGCTGGCCAGCCGCACCGTGCCGCCCGACTGTTGGGCGATGCCATAGACCTGGCTCAGGCCGAGGCCCGTGCCCTTGCCGATCGGCTTGGTGGTGAAGAAGGGGTCGAACACCTTTGACAGCAGATGGGCTGGAATGCCCGAACCCGTGTCCCGGACGCTGATCACCGCATATTCGCCCGGCGCCAGATCCCCGCTTTCAGCTGTCCGGCTGCCCGTGGCGATCGTCAGGACGCCGCCCTCCGGCATCGCGTCGCGCGCATTGATCGACAGGTTCAGAATTCCCAGTTCAAGCTGGTTGGCGTCCGCGAGCGCCCAAGGGCTCGCGGGGTCGAGCGCCATCTCGATCCGTACCATCGGACCGATCGTGCGGCCCATAAGGTCGTGCATCCCCGTCACAAGACCGTTCAGATCGACAGCCTTCAAGGTGAGATTCTGCGTCCGCGAGAACGCCAGCAGTTGGTGGGTCAGCTTGGCGGCGCGGTCCGCCGCCTGCCGCGCGTAATCCGCCAACCTCGCCGTTTTCTGATCGTCAGTGCGGCGCTCGATCAGTTCAAGATTGCCGAAGATGACGGTCAGCAGATTGTTGAAATCGTGCGCGATGCCACCGGTCAGCTGGCCCACCGCCTCCATCTTCTGCGACTGCGCCAGCGCCGCCTGGGCGCGCTCCCGCACAGCGATTTCCTGCATCAGCTGGTTGTTGGCTGAAGACAGTTCCTCGGTGCGTTCGGCGATGCGCGCCTCGAGGGAGCCGTTAAGGCTGGTCAACCGCCCTTCCGCCGACTGCAACGCCTCCAAACGACGGCGGGCCTCATACTGTCGGCTACGTCCGCGCAGGGCCGAGTTGACGGCGCTGGCCAGGGTTTCGCTGTGCACCGGCCGTTCCAGCACGACGACGTTCCCCAACTGTTCGAGCATTCTCAGCGCGTCTTGCGGCCGCCGGCCAGCCCGTTTGGTCGCCAGCAGAATGAACGGGAAGTCGGACCACGAGGGCTGCTCGTCCAGCCATTCGTCCAGCGCGGTCGTGTCGCATTCCAGCAGGGATTCTTCGGTCACCACCGCAATGGCTGCGCCGCGCCGTCCCTCCCGGGCGAGCTCGCTGCAGCCGTCACAGATCAGGCTGTCGTGGCCCGCCCGCTCAAGGAGCTGTTCGATGACCGCCGCGTCACGCCCTTTGACGGCCAGAAGCAGGATGCGGGACTCCACCGGCTCACGCCCCGTCGGCCGCGGGATCGGCGCTCATCAACGGCGTCGAGCCCCGATAGTTGGGCAGGCCGGTCAGCACGCCCTCGAAATCCTTCAAGGGATCTCCGATCTGGACGCCGCCCTGCGCGAGGCGGAATTCGCGGACGCTGGACTGGTGTGGGGTCGTCCGGCTCTTGGCGACCGAAACCGCCTTGAGAATATGGCCCCGGGACTCGAAATACCGGAACAGTACGATCGTGTCGGACAGGTAGCTGAGGTCGATCTCCGAACGGACTTCGCCGACGATGCCGTGCTGGCCGAGGATCAGCACCGTGAGCACCCCCTGCTGGTTCAGGTAGCTGAGCATCTCGTGCATCTGCAGCAACAGGTATTTTTCACCCGGCATGGCCTGCAGGAAGGCGTTGAGGCTGTCGATGACGATGCATTTCACACCGACCACCTCGACTGCCCGACGGATCCAGCTGGCGAATTCACCGGGCGTCAGTTCCGCGGGATCGATCTGAAACACGCGCAGCATTCCGCTGTCGACATGAGGCTGCAGGTCCATGCCCATCGCCCATGATCGGGCCAGCATGGTCGCCAGGCCCTCGTCGAACAGATAGTAGGCCGCCTTCTCGCCGCGCTTTATCGCCGCCATGACACAGCAGACGGCCGTCGTGGTCTTGCCGACGCCAGACGGCCCATTCAGCAGGGTGTTTGTGCCCGGCGACAGACCGCCGCCCAGCATGTCATCGAGATGCTCCACCCCGGTAGAGACCAGGGCGTCATTGAACTCGGCATGGTGATCGGCCGCCACCAGACGGGGGAACACGGCGACGCCGCCTGTTTCGATAGCAAAATCATGGAAGCCGCCGCGATATTTGACGCCGCGCATCTTGACCACCCGCAGGCGTCGGCGCTCCGAACCGTATTCCAGCGCCGCCTGTTCGAGGGTGATGACCCCGTGTGCAATGCTGTGCAATTGGAGGTCGCCGGGATCGGAACTGCGATCGTCCAGGAGCAGGACCGTGCAGTTGCGGGTCGAGAAATACTGTTTCAGGGCCAGAATCTGACGCCGGTAGCGTAGGGAGTTCTGCGCCAGCAACCGCATCTCCGACAGGCTGTCGAACACCACGCGCGCAGGTCTGAGGCGATTGACGCATTCCATCACCCCCGCGATGGTTTCACCAAGCTCGACCTCGGATGGGTCGAGGATCGACTGCTCGCTTTCGGGATGCAGACCGTCCTCGCTGACCAGTTCGAACAGTTCGATTCCGTCCAGCGCCCAGCCGTGGCTGCGGCCCACTTCGCGCAACTCCGCCGCCGTTTCCGACAGGGTGATATAGAGTCCGGGCTCCCCGGCCTGCGCACCCTCCAGCAGGAACTGCAGCGCGATCGTCGTCTTGCCGCTGCCCGGCGTGCCTTCCAGCAGATACGAGCGATTGGCCGTCAGCCCTCCCCCGAGGATGGTGTCCAGCTCGGGAACGCCCGTCGAGACACGAGGCGAGGCAGAAGTGGACGATGCGGGCATGGGCCTTCTCGGCAACTGCTCGGGGAAGTGAGCCGGAAAGGAACGAGCTTTGCCGGAAAAGGCTCCCGGAAAAGCAACGCTTCAGCGATACCACCACTCACCGAGCATGTTCTGCGAAGGACCCTGCGTCCCCGCACCCGCCCGTCTTCACAGGAAAATCAGCGGCCCGGCGCCGCCGTCGAATCCCTGACCACCAGCGAGGGATCGACCTCCGGCTGGACCAGGGTCGCCGGGTCCAGCCCGCGCAGACCGGCGGTCAGTTTCTCGGCCGCCATCCGGCCCATGTCGCGGATCGGCAGGCGGACGGTGGTCAGGTTCGGCCAGACGCGCGAGGCCATTGGCAGGTCGTCGAATCCGACGATCGACAGGTCGCGCGGCACGTCGAGACCCGCGTCGCGCGCGGCCTTCATCACGCCGATGGCCATCTCGTCATTGCCGGCGAAGATCGCGGTCGGCGGCTCCGCCATGGCCAGCAGACTCGCCGCGGCCTCAACCCCCGATTCGAAGGTATAGGCGCCCTGGCGCACATAGCGGTCATCAAGGACCAGCCCGTGCTCCGCCAACCCCTCGCTGAAACCCCTCCCTCGCTCATGCGAGGACCGGAAACTGTCCGGGCCGGAAATGAAGGCCACGCGACGATGCCCCAGCTCGGCGAGATGCCGCGCCGCCTGGGCCGCGCCACGGCTGTCGTGGGTCACCACCATACAGGCGGGTTCATCCAGCGAGACGGAAGCAATCCGGACATACGGGCAGTCCGCCTCCTTCAGAATGGCCACCACCCGGTCGTCCTCGGACACCGACGGCGGCATGACCACGCCGAACAGCTTCTGCCGCACGATGAAGGCCCGCACCTCGTCCAGGAACGCATCCGTGCCACGGTTGCAGGGATGGACGACCAGCTCCAGGCCCGCACCGCGCACCGCGTCCAGGACGCCCTGCTGCATGTTGACCACATAGTTCGGGCTGGGATTGTCATAGATCATCCCGACCAGAAACGACCGACGGAAGGCCAGCCCCCGCGCCTGCGGATCCGGGGTGAAGCCGTTTTCGGCGATGACCGCCTCGACCCGCTTGCGCGTCTCTTCCTTGACGAAGGGCGAGTTGTTGATGACCCGCGAGACGGTCTTCTTCGACACCTCGGCGAGCCGGGCGATGTCGTTGATGGTGGCGGGCTTGCCGCCGGTCCGTCCGGGCTTGTTCACTGAGGGAATCTCTCTGGCCGAACGGTGTCCTTAGACGTTGCCGCGCGCGCTGTCAGCGGTCACGTCCCGCGCCGCGTCGCCGGGCGGTCGAGCACTTCATCACGCAAGGGAGTCATGAAGCGCAGGTCCCAGTCGTCGGGATTGAAAGGCTTGCGGGTCGCCTCGACTACGGCCGGATAACCGCCGACTTCGCGCTCGTGGTCGATGATCTCGCCCCGCCCCTCGGCTACCTCGGCGATGAGCAGGACATCGCGCATGTCGCGGTCCCAGGGGCGGGCGCCGACATTGGCCAGCACCGCCCGCTGGACGTCCACGGCAGGCATCGGCGTCAGGCCTTCCCACCACACCGGCGGCCGACGCGTCTGGATGATCCGGGCGTTGCTCGTGGTGTAGCGGCCGAACATCCGCAGCGGCTCGCCGACCTGGTCCACGGCGATGTTGTCGCGACCGTAGTATTCCACGTCCCCCGCCCCGCCGATCATCATGAAGGCGAGCTGGTCGACCGGCGTCGACGGCCCGGCGCGCAGGACATTCCCGATCACCGTCATCTTGCCGACCTCGAACGGGACGGTCCCCCACTCCTCGGGCGCGAGATTGTAGTGGATGGCCCGTGGCCCGGGATTGTAGATCAGGTTGTTGACGATGACCCCGTGCACCCCGCCCTTGAACAGGGGGCTGCGCTCATAGTTGTGGGCGTACAGATTGCCGACGATCAGCAGGCCGGTGACATTGTCGTGGATCAGAGACCCCTTTGAATGTTCGCCCTTGGAGTGGGTCGAATAGGCCAGGCTCTCGCCGTTCAGATTGTTCGAAAAGGTGATGTTGTGGCTGGTGCCCTGCCGCCATTCAGCCGGCGTCGCGCCGGTGAAGCGGGGGCCTGAGGCCGACAGGTTTTCATCGGTCGCCCAAGTCAGGCTGCAGTGGTCGATGATGACATTGTACCCGCCGACCGTGGCGATGCCGTCCTCGTCCCAGCCGCTCATCCATTCGCCACCGGCCGAGCCGGGACGGATGCGGATGTGCTGGACGACCACGTCGTGGCCGGAGATGTCCATGCCGCCGCGGATCAGGGTGATGCCCGGTGACGGCGCCGTCTGCCCCGCAATGGTGATGAAGGGGTTGCGCAGGCGCAGCGTCTGTTTGCCCAGGTCGATGACCCCGCCGACCTCGAACACCACGATGCGCGGGCCGTCCGCCTCGATGGCTTCGCGCAGCGAACCGGGGCCTGCGGCGTCCAGATTGGTGACCCGGATGATCCGCCCGCCCCGCCCGCCCGGCGTTTGGGCGGCCCAGCCCAGGGCCCCCGGAAAGGCCGTCAGCGGCGCCTCTGCGGCGACGGGCGCAAGCGCTTGAGCCTCGGCCGGAGACACAAGGGTGGCCGGAAGGATAAGGGCGGCCGCGAGGGCGGCGAGGCGGAGCAGGGTCATGATTCCATCCTATCGCACGGTCGCCTGTCGTCGCGACCTTGAGCCGGGGCGATGCAGGAATGGCGTCGCCGGATTCAAATTGACACCGGTTTCCTTCCTGCGCAATGTCTGCCGTAACAGGGAGGCGGCGTGAGCCACGCACACGATAATTCAGCGACGTCGCCGATCGCGCACGCCTTTGTCGGCGCGCGTCGCGCCGGCCGTGCGCTCGACGCCTATCCGGGCCTGAAACCCGAATCGCTCGAGGCCGCCTACGCCATCCAGGACGAGGCCATCGCGGCCTGGCCGGACCGGATCGCGGGCTGGAAGCTGGGCCGGATCAACGCTCCGCACGATGCGCGCTTCGGCGCCGGGCGGCTCGCGGGACCGATCTTTTCCCGCAACATCTGGACGGCCGCCCACACTCCGACCCGCTTCGGCGTGATCGACGGCGGCTTCGCGGCGGTCGAGGCCGAATATGTGCTCGAGATGGGCGAGACCGCGCCGGACCGCGGCGACTGGACTGTCGATACGGTCGCGCCGCTGGTGTCCCGGGTTTTCATCGGCGTCGAGATCGCCGGCAGTCCCTTCGCGGGCATCAATGAACATGGCCCGGCCGTCACGGCCTCGGACTTCGGCAACAACGCCGGCCTGATCCTCGGCGGCGAAATCGCAGGCTGGCGCGAGCGCCTGTCCGGCCTGACCTGCACCATGACCATCAATGACGTCGTCATCGGACGCGGCGGGGCGACGGCGATTCCGGGCGGGCCGCTCGATTCCCTGGCCTTCCTGCTGAACCTGCTGCATCGGCGCGGCCGGCGGCTCGAGGCGGGACAGCTGGTCTCGACGGGCGCCGCCACCGGGGTGCACGATATCTTCGCCGGCCAGTCCGGCTCCGCCGACTTCGGAGCGGACGGCCGCATCGACTGTCTCGCGGTCCCGGCGACAGGAGCCATCGCATGAGCCTGACCCGTCGCACTCTCGGTCTCGCGGGCCTGTCCGGCTTCGGCCTGGCCTCCTGCGCCCCGCGCCCGGCCGCCAATGGCCAGACCATTTTCAACGCCGTCGACGTCCACCCCGCGGACTATCCGACCGTCACCGCGGTCAAATGGATAGGCGAGGAACTGGGTCGCCTCACCGACGGCCGCCTCGGCGTGCGCCAGTTTCCGGCGGGACAGCTGGGCAATGAGGACGACTCAATCGGCCTGACCCGCTTCCAGGCGGTCGACATCTGCCGCGTCGCCGTGGCCGCCCTGAACAACGCCTTCCCCGAGACCCGGCTTCTGGCCCTGCCCTATGTCTATCGCTCGGTCGCCCATGTGCGCGCCGTGGTCGACGGCCCGATCGGCACAGAACTGCTCAACGTCTTCGAGGGCCGGGGTCTGGTGGGTCTGGCCTATTACGACGCGGCCCCGCGCTGCTTCTACAATGTGCGCCATCCGGTGACCGAGCCGGGCCAGCTGCGCGGTCTGAAGATGCGCGCGCCGCAGTCGGACATTTTCCTCGACTCGATCCGGGCCATGGGCGCCAATCCCACGCCCCTGACCTTCGGCGCCGTCTTCTCCTCGCTGCAGACCCATCTGATCGACGGGGCCGAAAACAACTGGCCCAGCTATCAGTCGAGCCGCCAGTTCGAGGTCGCCCGTTTCTGGAGCCAGACCGAGCATTCCTTCTCGCCGGACGCCCTGCTGATGTCCAAGGCCAGTCTGGAGCGGCTCAGCGCGGCCGATCAGGAGCTGGTCCGCGACGTCGCCCGGCGCTCCGTGCCGATGATGCGGACGCTGTGGGACGAGCGCGAGGCTACCGCCCGCGCCACTGTCATCGCCGCCGGGACCCAAGTCGCCGAGGTCGACAAGGGAGCCTTCGCCGCCACCGTCCGACCGGTGCTGGACAAATATCTTGCCGAGCCGCGCCTGCGCGCGCTCCACGAACGGATCGCAGCGGTCGCCTGAGGGACCGCGCAAATTCACGGCGCTCAGGGAGGGCGTTGAATGTCTGAACCACGACGCGGAAGCGCGCGCGCGCTCGACGGCCTCGCCAGCCTTGCGATGGGACTCGCTGGATTCGCCCTCGTCGCCATGGCCTTGATCCAGGCGTGGCAGGTCTTCGCCCGCTATGTGCTGAATGACAGCCCCGGCTGGACCGAACCGCTCGCCCTGCTGCTGATGAGCTTCGCCGTCATGTTCGGCGCGGCTGTGGCGGTGAGGCGCGAGACCCATTTCGCCTTCCAGACTTTCCGGGATGCGGCGCCGGGTCCAATGCAATGGCTGATGAAGTCGATCTCCCGCCTGATCGCCGCCGCGGCGGGCGCCGGGCTGATGATCCTGGGCGGGACCCTGATGATCGACGAATGGCCGGTGGCCCTGGCAGGGGCGCCCCTGCCTTCGGGCCTGAAGTTCGCCGGCCTCTGCGTCGGCGGGGCCCTGATCCTGTTGTTCTCGCTCGAGCGCCTGCTGACCGGTGACTATCACGCGCCGGTTGCCGCCGAGCAGGCGGAGGACTGAGCATGGAATACATCATCCTCTTCGGCCTTCTGGCCATCCTGCTGGCTATCGGCGTGCCGGTCGCCTTCTCCCTGCTGGCGTCGACCCTGGCGACGGTCCTCTACCTGGCCCTGCCGCCGATCGTGGTGTTCCAGCAGATGGGGTCCGACATCACATCCGTGGCCCTGCTGGCCATTCCATTGTTCATCTTCACCGGCGAACTGATGATGAAGGGCGGCCTGTCCGACCGTATGATCGCCCTCGCCTCCTCCATGGTCGGCCATGTGCGCGGCGGCCTGGGGCAGGTCACCGTGGTCGGCTCGACCCTGTTCGGCGGCGTGTCCGGCAGCGCCATCGCCGACGTCTCGGCCATCGGCGGCACCATGATCCCGCAGATGCAGAAGCGCGGCTATGACGCGGACTACGCCGTCAACGTCACCATCTCGGCGGCCCTGGTGGCCCTTCTGGTTCCGCCATCGCACAACATGATCCTGTACTCGGCCTCGGCCGGGGGCGGGGTGTCGATCTCGGACCTGTTCGCCGCAGGCATCATCCCGGCCCTGCTGCTGGCCGCGACCCTGATGGTCACCGCCTATGTCGTGGCCCGCAAGCGCGGCTATGCGGCCGAGGCCTTCCCCGGCTTCCGCGCCGTCGCCGTCCGGCTGGTGGCCGCCATCCCCGGCCTGCTGCTGGTCGG
>JALYPS010000008.1 GCA_030856285.1 Pseudomonadota bacterium | reverse complement strand
GGTCCGTACTTGAGGCGATCAGCGAACGCTGTGCGGGTGGGGACTAGCCCCCTAGTAGCGCGCCCAGCTTGCCCGCCGCCGCCACGATGCGGGACGACAGGCCCTCGATCTCGGGCTCGGTCAGGGTCGCCTCGACAGGCTGGATCGAGACCTCCAGCGCCACCGACTTCATGCCCTCGGGCACGCCCGCGCCGCGATAGACGTCGAACACCGACACCCCGGCGATCAGCGCCTTGTCGGCGCCGGCGACGGCGCGGACCAGGTCGCCCACGGCCTTGCCGTCCTCGACCACGAAGGCGAAGTCACGGGTGAGGGGCATGAGGTTGGCCAGATGCGCCGGACCCCTCGTCTTGGACTTGGCGCCGCGAGGCTCGGGCACGGCGTCCAGCACGATCTCGAAGGCCAGCATCGGCCCGTCCGCGTCCAGCGCCTTGAGCACGCGCGGATGCAGGGCGCCGAACTCGACCATGACGTTCTTGGGACCCAGCTGCAGGCGAGCGGAGCGGCCCGGGTGCCACCAGTCGCGGTTCTGGCCTTGCGCCAGCTGCAGCGAGGCCACGGGCGCGCCCAGCGCCTCCAGCAGGGCCATCAGGTCGCCCTTGAGGCCGAACAGGGTGTCCTCCGGCGCGGCGCCCCAGTGGCGGGCCGCGCGCGGGGCGATCAGGCCGGTGATGACGGTGCGCTGTCCGGTCGGGCTGTCGTCCAGATAGATGGGGCCGATCTCGAACAGGGCGGCGTCGGCGTGGCCGCGCGCCGCGTTGCGCGCCGCCGCCTCAATCAGATTGGGAAGGGCCGAGGGCCGCATGCAGTCCAGATCGGCCGCGATAGGATTCTCGACCCGCAAGGCGTCATCACCGCCGCCGAACAGGGCCGCCGTGGACTGTTTGGTGAAGGACCAGGTGACCGCCTCGGCGTAGCCCATGGCCGCCAACGCCCGCCGGGCCACCCGGACCCGCGCCTGACGCGCGTTCAGCACGCCCTTCGACGGCGCGCCGAGATCGGGCAGGGGGGTGGAAGGCAGGGCGGCATAGCCCTCGATCCGCGCCACTTCCTCGACCAGATCGGCCGGACCCTCGACGTCGCGGCGCCACGACGGCGGCGTCACGGTCCACGGGGTTCCACGCGCGACTTCGAAGCCGAGCCGGGTCAGGATTTCCGCGATCCGGTCATCGTCCAGCGACAGGCCGGTCAGCGAGGCCACGCCGGCCGGAGCGAAGGCGAAGGTGGACGGATCAGCGGGCGCCTTGCCCGTGACCACCAGCTCCGACGGCTCGCCGCCGCACAGGTCGAGGATCAGTCGGGTCGCCTGCTCCACGCCCGGCGTGACGGAGGCGGGATCCACGCCGCGTGCGAACCGGTACTGGGCGTCCGAACTGATGGCGAGGGTGCGGCCAGTCTGGGCTGTGATGATGGGATCGAACCAGGCGCATTCGACGAAGACGTCCGTGGTCTCGTCCGAACAGCCGGTGGACTCGCCGCCCATCACGCCGCCGAGGCCGATGGGACGTTCGCCCCCCGCGTCGGCGATGACGCACATGCCGGGATCGACGGTGTAGGTCTTGCCGTCCAGGGCGATCACATGTTCATGCGCGCCGGTGTCGTTGGCGACCTGTCCGCCGCGCACCACGATCTCGTTCCCCACCAGCTTGGCGGCGTCGTAGACGTGGGCGGGCCGGCAGCGGTCGTAGGCGACCAGATTGGTGACATCGACCAGCCGGCTGATCGAACGCAGGCCGATGGCGGTCAGCCGCCGCTGCAGCCATTCGGGTGAGGGGCCGTTCTTCACGCCCCGAATAAGCCGCCCGGCGAAGATCGGACACATCTCCGCCGCATCGATCCGCACCGAGATCGGCGAAGGGAAGGTGCCGGGGACCGGCGCGATCGACGGCGTCTTCAGCTGGCCCAAGCCCGCCGCCGCCAGATCGCGCGCGATGCCCGCGACGCCCAGCCAGTCCGGCCGGTTCGGGGTGACCTCGAAATCGATCACCGGCTCGGCGCCGAACACGCCGGCCGCCGGGGTTCCCACCGCCAGATCGTCGGCCAGCTCCAGAATGCCGTCGCTTTCGTCGGCCAGCTCCAGCTCGGAGGCTGAGCACAGCATGCCGTTGGAGACCACGCCCCGCACCGGCTTCTCGACCAGGGTTACGCCCAGTCCGGGGACGAAGGCGCCGATCGGCGCATAGATGGTGGTCAGGCCCGCGCGCGCATTGGGCGCGCCGCAGACGATCTCTTTCGGCCCGTCGACCGTATCGACCTGACAGACCCGCAGGCGGTCGGCGTTGGGATGCTGTTCGGCCGAGACGATCCGCGCCACGGTGAAGGGGGCGAGGGCGGCGATCGGGTCGTGAACGTCCTCGACCTCCAGACCTGCCATGGTCATGGCGTCGGCCACGGCCGCGACGTCGGCGTCCGTGTCGAGATGGTCCTTCAGCCAGGAGAGGGTGAATTTCACGCCGCGCCGCCCGCGCCCTGCTCCAAGGCGCCGTTGCCGGCGACGATGCCGTTTTCAAGTTCGGCCAGCAGGGCGTCATCGCCGGTGAAGGCCACCTGGGCGAAACGGCAACGCACGAAGCGGCAACCGGCCATGCCGATGGCCCCGGCGATCTTGTCGCCCAGCGGCTTGAGCAGCAGGTTCCGCGGATTGGCCGCCGCGCCCATGTTGCAGCTGTCGAACACCGTGCCGTTCATCACCGCGATCACGGCCGGACCCTCGATGACGCAGTCGGTGAAGGTCTTGCCGGTGATGACCATCTCGCCCGCGTTCCAGTGGTTCACCGCCAGCAGGGGAAGCCAGACGGCCTCCTTCTCGAAGCTGGTGCGGGCGACCATGGCGCGGCCGGCGGCCTCGGCGGGGGACATTTTGGGGGTGTCGTCGGTCATGTGATCAGCTCAGGCCAGAGGCGGAATTGGGGGCGGCGAAGGCGGAGAAGCCGTAGTGGGCCAGCCACCGGGTGTCGGCGTCGAACAT
>JALYPS010000432.1 GCA_030856285.1 Pseudomonadota bacterium | reverse complement strand
GATGTGGGTGTCCTCGAGCGCCCGGGCCATGCCGTCAACGGCAGCCTCGCGGGTCGGACCCCAGGCGCACAGTTTGGCGATCATGGGGTCGTAGAACATGGAGATTTCGTCGCCCTCGCGGACCCCGGAGTCGTTGCGGACGGTGTAGCCGCGTACGTGGGGGCCTTCCTCCGGCTGTTCGTAGCGGATCAGGCGGCCGATGGAGGGCAGGAAGCCGCGGTAGGGGTCCTCGGCGTAGATGCGGCTCTCGATAGCCCAGCCGTTGATGGCCAGGTCCTTCTGTTCGAAGGCGAGCGTCTCGCCCCAGGCTGAGCGGATCATCTGCTCGACCAGATCGACGCCGGTGATGAGTTCGGTCACCGGGTGCTCGACCTGCAGCCGGGTGTTCATCTCGAGGAAGAAGAAGGACTTGTCCTGCCCCGCCACGAACTCGACCGTGCCGGCGCTGTCGTAGTTCACCGCCTTGGCCAGGGCGACGGCCTGGGCGCCCATGGCGTCCCGTGTCTCCTGGTCCAGCAGCGGAGAGGGGGCCTCCTCGATGACCTTCTGATTACGCCGCTGGATCGAGCATTCGCGCTCGAACAGGTGGACGACGTTGCCGTGCTTGTCGCCCATCACCTGGATTTCGATGTGGCGCGGGTCGATGATGAATTTCTCTAGGAAGACCCGGTCATCGCCAAAGGCGTTGAGCGCCTCTGCCTTCACGGCGGCGAAGCCCTCGGCCATGTCGGCGTCAGAGTGGGCGACGCGGATGCCCTTGCCGCCCCCGCCCGCCGAGGCCTTGATCATGATCGGATAGCCGATTTCATTGGCGATGCGGACGGCCTCCTCGGTCGTCTCGATCAGGCCCATGTGACCCGGCACGGTGGAGACGCCCGCCGCCGCGGCCAGCTTCTTGGAGCTGATCTTGTCGCCCATGGCCTCGATGGCCTCGGGGTTCGGGCCAATGAAGGCGATGCCCTCGTCGCGCAGCCGCCGGGCGAAGCCGGCGTTTTCGCTGAGGAAGCCGAAGCCGGGGTGGACGGCTTCAGCGCCGGTCTGGCGCACGGCTTCGACGATTTTGTCCGCCAGCAGATAGGACTGGGCCGCGGGGGCCGGGCCGATCAGCACGGCCTCGTCCGCCATCTCGACGGCGAGGGAACCGGCGTCGGCCTCGGAATAGACCTGCACCGTGGCGATGCCCATGCGGCGGCAGGTCTTGATGATGCGGACGGCGATTTCGCCGCGGTTGGCGATCAGGATTTTGGAGAACATGCTGCGGTCTTTGGCGTCTTTGAATCTGAAGCGAACGTGATCGCGGCTTGAAGGGACCGCCCCGATTAGGCCGCGATCCCGCGTGAGTAAACCGGACGGGGCGTTCACCTGAACCGGGTATGGGCTTGGCAAGGGCGGTTCCTATGGGGTTTAACCCGTTCCAGTTCCGTTCATCCCCGCTCATTCAATCTTGATCCGTCCCTGTCCCGCTTACTGGCCTGGAGCCTGACCTGATGTCCCGACCGCTTACCTTCGTCGCCGCCGCCGCCCTGTCTCTCGTCGTCAGCGCCGGCGCAGCCGTCGCCCAGGACTTCCGGGCCCTGGCCCGGCAGGATCTGCAGCGATCGCATGACGAGCTGGCCGCCAACCATCCCGCGCCGGCGGTGCAGGGTGCGCCCAGCCAGAGCTTCCGGGCGTGGCTCGACAGCGGCCTGCAGGAATCCCTCGGCCTGGCCTCACGGGTAAACAGCGGCGACAGCCACGCCTATCTGCTTCGCTACTACGCGGGCGGCTTCCGCGATTCGAACATCCGGGTCAGCCCGACCTTTGAGGGCATGGGCCCCTATTTCGGCACCAGCTGGCCGGGCTTCGCCACTGGCTGGCGCGGCGGTCGCTATGTCGTGACCTATGTGAAGCCGGGCACGCGCGGTGGGCCGCGGGTCGGTGATGTGGTCACCGAGTGCAATCTCGTCCCGATCGAGGAATTCGCGCGCGCCAAGCTGGACCGCTGGGAAGGCAACCTCGAGACCGAGGCGGGTCGGGTCACCTCGGCGCCCTATCTGATGTGGAACCGCAACAACCCCTTCACCACCGGCGTACCGTCGCAGTGCAGCTTCCAGTCCGGTCGCAGCCGCCCTCGCGACATCCAGATCCGCCCCGTCCCGGTCGTGGCCGGCGACCTTGAGGCCGCCTACCGCGCCACCGTCTATATGCCCCCGGCCACGCCGCTGGCGGTTGAGACGGTCAATGGCCGCCCGTGGCTGCATGTTCACTCCTTCGCCGACAGCGCCGGCTGGGCCGCCTTCAACGCCGCCGTCGAAGGCCAGGCCGCGGCCCTGCGTGGGCCGGCGGGCTTCGTGCTGGACCTGCGCGCCGCCTCGGGCTCGGGCGAGAACTCCTCGACCGCCCGCGGCTACGGCATGGCCAACCGCATCTGGACGCCGGAGTTCACCGTCAGCCGCCAGCCCGCGGCGGGCGACATCACCTACCGCGCCACCCGGGGCAACCGTGACTGGTACGCCGCCGCCCTCGGGCGGATGGAGGCCGATCCCCAGTTCGTCCAGGACGCCATGCCGGTGATCGAACAAACCCGCGAGGTCGTGGCCGCCTATGACGCCGCCATCGCAGCAGGTCAGGCCACCTTCACCCTCGCCGGCCGTCCCGCCGTGCCGGACACGGGTGCGGCGAACCCCGTGCAGGGACCGGTGATCGTGCTGGTCGACGCTGGTTGCTCGGGCGGCTGCCTGGACACCCTGGACCTGCTGTCCAAGCTGCCGAACGTGCGCATCGCCGGCTCGACCACGGCCACCGACACGATCTTCGTCGAGCCGACCATCGAGCGCCTGCCGTCGAACTATTCGGACCTCAGCTATGGTCACAAGGCCTGGACCTCGCGTCCACGCGCCAACAACCAGCCCTATACGCCCGCGCAGGGCCTGACCTTCACCGGCAACCCCGCCGATGAGACGGCGGTCCGTGCCTGGGTCGGGACGCTGTTCCAGTAGGACTAGTTACGGTCTCCCTCCCCTTCATGGGGAGGGATGTCGGCGCGAAGCGACGACAGGGTGGGGAATTGCGAAGCCGGGCGCTGCCTGTTCGGGACTGGCGTACCCACCCGGGCTCGGCCG
>JALYPS010000001.1 GCA_030856285.1 Pseudomonadota bacterium | reverse complement strand
GGCCGGGGGTGTTGCGCAGGCGCTCCTCGCCCTCGATGACGCCGCGCTCGGCGTCGACGGCGTCAGCGGCCATAAGGGCTTCGGACACCTGTTCGCGCATGATGTGCAGGCTGGCGTCGACAGTCTCGTCATTCGTCCGCGGCAGCTCCAGCATATAGACGGTCTGGTCGAAGCCGGTGGAGGCGTTGGTGTCGGCGCCGAAGGCCAGACCCAGGCGCTCGAGGATGCGCAGCAGCTCGTTCTCGGGGACGTTGGTCGTCCCGTTGAAGGCCATATGCTCCATGAAGTGAGCCAGTCCCAGCTGGTCCTCGTTCTCCATAAGCGAACCGGCGTCCAGCCGCAGGCGGAACGAGGCCTGTCCGGGCGGGGTGGCGTTGCGCATGATGGCGTACTGCATGCCGTTGGACAGGACGCCGAAGCGGACATTGGTGTCCGCCGGAATGTCGCTGGCCGCCTGGGCCCATGGATCTGAAGGCTGGACCTGCGCGAGGGCAGGGGCCGCGGCGGTCAGGGCGGCGACAGAAGCCGCGGCGAGCAGGAACAGGCGGGCGGAACGCATTATCGGTCTCTTTCCGAAGGGCGCGATGGCTCCCGGATCGGGGCCGCGCCGGACATTTGGTAAGGACCGCAATACACCTATCGCCGACGCCCCGCGCAACCCTTCGGCGACGGGAAGGCAAGGCTCAAGTTACCGAATGTTAATTTCCCGGCCGCGAGACGTAGAAGCTGGCTGAGTTTCCGACCGCATTTGCGCCGGTGATCACAGACCGATTGGATCCCGCGACGGTTGTATTGGCGACCGCGGACACATCACCGGAGTTCGTCTGGGTGTTGCGGGCCTCAAGATGGCCCTCGCAATCCGAGCAGGCATAGCCGGTGACGCTGTTGCCCACTGCGTCGGCGCCGACGTAGACGTCATAGCCATTCGTGCCCGAGAAGGTCGCGCTTACGTCGACCCCGCCCGTATTGAACTGGGTGTTGTCGATCTCGACGTAGATGTCGTTGTTGCCGACCGACAGCTCATTCGCCGCGCCGCGGGCGGAGGCTTCGGCCCGCCCGTAATCGTAGGCCGTGGTCAGGGCTGAGGCCCGGACGAAACTCGAGTTCCTCTGGTCCGAAGCGGTCACGACCGAGCCGCCCTGGTTATACAGCACGGCCTGGTTGGCGGTGGCGCGGGCCCGGGCGGCCAGGTCCCAGGCATTGCCGGCGTTGGCGCTTGCCTCGGCTTCGATGAAGCTGCCGAACGAGCGCTGGGCGATGCTGAGGTCCTGCCCGGACGTGGCGCCGCTGTTGACCGCAATGGCGTTGACGATGGCCTGACTGGTTACGCTGGCTTCGTCAGGAATGTATTGGCTCTCGATCCGGCCGAAAGAGCGGACGATGGCGGACGAGGACTGGTCAATCGTTCCGGCGATGACCGAGCCTTGCCCGTAGACGGCCACGGTGTTGGAGATGGCCGAGGCGTCCACGGTGGCGCCGGCGTGCAGGCGGGCGCTGCTGTCGCCGACCTCGGTGGTTGCACTGATCAGACCGTCGTCCGTCGTCTGGGTCGCATCGAGCGTCAGGGTCGCGTCATAGGCGCTGACGGCCAGATAGTTGCCCCCGGCCTGGGATGTGGCGTTGACCTCGCCATAGGTGTCGCCGCCGAGGGTGATGTCGGTGGTCGCCACCGCGTCGCCCTGCATGGTCTGGTCGGACTGGACGGTGATCGAGCCTTTATAGACCGCGCCCGAGGCGCTGTTGCCCTGGGCCGACGTCCTGACGGTGACCTGTTCCTGCGAATCGACGACGTTCAGCGTCTGGCCGGCGAAGACGTCGCCCAGTTGCAGTTGCTGGTTCAGGACGATCGTGCCGTCCTGCGCCGCGGCCTCAGTAGCGGCTGCGGCGCACAGCACCGTCACGGCGATCGTGCCAGCGAGACGGATCCGCGCGGGTTTCGCCATTGTTCGTGTCCGTGTTGGGGTACGCGGCATAGTAGCCGCCTGTGGGGCCGACCGTGCCGCCCAGAGGATCAGGACCCGCGCTGAGGCAGATTTCCGGTCCCGGAGCGCCGTAGAGATTGGCCATGAACTCGACTGTGGCGCGCTCGATCAGGGCGCGCACGGCGAGCTGGACCGGCTCGAGCCCGCCTTCGCCGGCCGAGATGTCGAAGACATTGCCGTTGAGGAAGTCGAAGACGCCGGCCGAGATCTCGCGGCCGATGATCTGCTTCTGATAGGAAACGACATCGACCACCTGCAGCGTGGTGGTCTGAACCAGCCTCAGGTCGATGGCGATGTTCATGACATAGGCCTTGGCCGCGAACGCCGTGGACAAAGGAGTCTGGCTGGTCGCCTGGCCCGCGGACGCATCGAATCCGCCCGAGCGGATATTGTAGTTCACCTCGGTGATGCCGCCGATGATGTAGAAGTCCGTGCCGGGCACCGAACCCGCCAGAATGCGTCGATACTGGACATCGTCGGCGCCGCCGGGGCCGTCATCGCCGATCAGCCGGTTGTTGGCGTAGCGCAGCTCCATCTCGGAGACCGAGGTGTCATAGCGCTCGACCATTTGTGCGCCGGACTTGGCCAGGGCGGTCATGGCCATCAACGAGGCGCCGCCGGTGACCTGACGGCCGCCATCGGCCGAGACCGTGCCGGTGTAGTCGGCGATCCGTCCCACGGCGATGCGCGGGGAGGGCAGGTTGTAGCGTCGGGCGTAGTCGGCCATGCAATAGAGGGCGGCGGAGTAGGGGGTCGGGTTGGCCGTGACCGGCGCATTGCCGATGGGCGTGGCGTAGAGGCCCTGTGGACCGGCCGAGGACGAGATACAGCCGCTCAGCAACGCCGCCGTCGCACAGGCGACGCCGACCGTTCTCAGGCGCCGTGAGAGGGAGCCAGCGATCATGGAAGCCTCAGGGTGCCGT
>JALYPS010000499.1 GCA_030856285.1 Pseudomonadota bacterium | reverse complement strand
CGAAAGGTTTCCTGAGCTATCCGATCGTAGCTGACGCCAGCGCCGTCTGGGGTGAGATCGGCTATGTGGCGTCGGGCGCTGCGGGCGCGTTCGCGGGCTCAAGCCCGACGGACCGGCTGATCGATCTCGTCTATGCGCCCAAGGCCCAGTACCGGCCGAACGGGCGGTTCGTTATGAACCGCAAAACGGTCTCGGCGGTGCGCAAATTCAAGGACGCCGACGGCAACTATATCTGGCAGCCGGCGCAACGGGCGGGCGAGACGGCCAGCCTGCTCGGCTATCGCGTGACCGAGATCGAGACCATGCCGGACAACGCCGCCAACAGCGCAGCCATCGCCTTCGGCGACTTCCAGCGCGGCTATCTGATCGTGGATCGCGCCGGGGTGCGGGTGCTGAGGGACCCGTATTCGGCCAAGCCCTATGTGCTGTTCTACACGACCAAGCGGGTCGGCGGCGGGGTGCAGAACTTTGATGCGATCAAGGTGATGAAGTTCGCGGCGAGCTGACGCTCGCCGGGTGATTGGTGGTTGGTGACTGGTGGCTGGTGGGATGAGGCGGCGCGCAACGCGGCCAATCACCAATCACCAGCCACCACCTTTTCCAGACAATTGAGGTTCCCATGACCGCACCCGTCTCACTGGCGGAAGCGAAGCTGTTCCTCCGCGTCGAGCACGCGGCGGAGGACGGGCTGATCCAGACATTGATCGACGCGGCGCGGGCCCGGGTCGAGGGGGATGCGGGGCTCGGCCTGACCTCGACCTCGCCGGCGCCCTTGCGGCTGGCGATCCTGATGCTGGCCTTGCGCGCCTATGAGCGGGGCGATCGGGAGATGCCGGTCGCGCCGGTCGAGGGCTGGATCGCGCCGTATCGTGTGGTGCGGCTGTGAAGGCGCTGGCGGAGCTGTTCAAGGGCGTCGAGAGCGAGACTCCCTACGGCGGCCGGGCGGTCAGCTGGGAGCCGCTGGGGTCGGCCTGGCTCAAGCTGGGCGCGCGGCGGCGGCGTGAGAAGAACGAACCGGGCGGGGCGCGGGCGGTCGAGACGGTGACAGCGGAGACGCGGTCGGACGCGCGGCTGGAGGCGGGCCGGGTCCTGAGATTCGGCGGCGGCGACTGGCGGATCGTCTCGGGCGAGACGGTCGGCGGACGGGCCATTCTGAACCTGGAGCGGATCCGATGAGCACGCATGAGCTGGCGCTGCAGAAGGCATTGATCGCGGATCTGAAGGCGGATGCGGCGGTGCAGGCGCTGTTGGGGGAGCCGGCGCGGATCTGGGACGCGACCCCGGCTGACGCTGTGTTTCCGCACCTGCTGATCGGGCGAAGCGAGAGCCGGTCCCTGGGGGCGGACGGGGGCGGGGTAGAGCAGTCGCTGACCCTGACGATCGTGTCGCGGTTTCGCGGGACCGAGGAGGCCAAGGCCGTGCTGGCGGCGGTGCGGCGGGCGCTGAATGACGCCGCGCTGGAGGCCGACGGGGTGCGGACGGTGAGTCTGCGCGTGTCGTTCGCCGATGTGTTCCCGAGCGCCGACGGGGCGCGGACATTTGCGGTGCTGCGGGTGCGCGCCGTCACAGAGGAGGTGGAGATATGAGCGCACAACGGGGCAAGGACATCCTGCTGAAGATCGAGGGCGCGTCGGGGGTGTTCACGACGGTGGCCGGCCTGAGGGCGCGGACGATCTCGCTGAATGCGCGGACGGTCGACGCGACCGACGGTGACAGCGCCGGGCGATGGCGCGAACTGCTGGGCGGGGCGGGGGTGAAGTCGGCGGCAGTCGCCGGGCAGGGCATCTTCCGCGATGCGGCTTCCGACGCCATGATCCGCGAGGCCTTCTTTTCCCAGTCGGCGAGCGTGTGGCGGCTGATCGTGCCGGACTTCGGCGTGCTGGAGGGGCCGTTCCTCGTCGCGGCGCTGGAATACGCCGGCGAGCATGAGGGGGAGGCGACATTCGCGATCAGTCTGGCGAGCGCCGGCGAAATCTCATTCGAGGCGCTGTGATGACGGCCAACGGCCCACGGGGCGAGGTTGTGGCCTTGCTGGCGGGCGCGGATCGGCGGCTGTGTCTGACGCTGGGGGCGCTCGCGGAGATCGAGACGGGCCTGGGACTGGACGGGTTGTCCGGGCTGGCCGAGCGGATGCGGGCGTTGTCGGCGCGGGATCTGATGACGGTGCTGGCGGCCCTGTTGCGAGGCGGGGGCGAACGGGCGCTGGCAGATGAGCTGGACCGGGCGGGCGTCGACCCGCAGGAGGCGGCGGAGGCGGTGGCGAAGGCCTTCGCGGCCGCGGCGGTATGACTCCGTGGGGCGAGATGTTGCGGACCGCGGCGCGGCTGGGCGTGGAGCCCGAGGGGTTCTGGCGACTGTCGCTGCGCGAATGGCGGATGCTGACGGAACGGACGGGCGGCGGGGCGCCGATGGGGCGCGGCGATCTGATGCGAATGGCGGAGGCGTGGCCGGATGAGTGACAGTTCGGAACCGACGGGGTTGGATGGCGTGCCGCGCAAGGCGGCCGAGGCGGCGGCGGCGCTGGAGGCCCTGAGGGAGCCGGCGGAGCGGGCGGCGGCGTCGATCGAGGACGCTTTCGGGCGGGCCGGAGACGGGTTGGTCCGGTCGCTGGCTCGAGCGGCGGCCGATGGAGAGATCAGTCTTGCCGAGTTGGCGAGGGCGGTGCTGGCGGCGGTGAATGCGGCTTCCGGATCGGGCGGAGGAGGCGGGCTGGGCGCGGCGATCGCCCAGGCGGTGCAGACGGTGTTCTCGGGCTCTCG
Organism: Pseudomonadota bacterium; assembly: GCA_030856285.1. Taxonomy (GTDB): domain Bacteria; phylum Pseudomonadota; class Alphaproteobacteria; order Caulobacterales; family Caulobacteraceae; genus Brevundimonas. The sequence continues at coordinate 1,204 of JALYPS010000499.1, read as the reverse complement.
CGCCGACGGCGGCGCGGTGTTGGGCGGCGGAGCCTATCTGGTCGGCGAGCGAGGGCCGGAGGTCTTCCGGCCCGCAGGCGCGGGCGTGATCGAGCCGGCCGGCGGCGGAGGCGTCACGGTCAATGTGCGGGTGGACGGGGGCGCGCCGGCGCTGCTGCGCTCGGAAGCGCAGATCACCCAGATGCTGGCGCGCGCCGTATCGCTTGGCGCGCGCCGGCTCTGAGCCGGACCTTTCTCAGGCCGTCAGCCCTTGGGGTTGGGGCCGTAGCGGTTGTCGCCGGGCTGACCCTCGGACAGGCCGATCCAGAGCAGGAAGCCGAGGGAGATCAGAACGATCACGCCGATGATCCCCATCGCCGGACCCATCAGGGCCATGACGGTGGCCGGGTCTCCCGCCTCCAGCGCCGAGGCGTTGGACAGGGCCGAGACGCCCATCATGGAGACGGCGGCGATGCCGCCGATGAGGCAGGCGACCCACGGAATGACGACCAGCCAGCCGCTCTTGCCCATGTCGTGAAGGCGTTTCACGGAGATGGCCAGATTGGGCCAGATCAGGGCGATCGAGATCAGCTGGCCGATGATTGGAATCAGGCCCGCGACGAATCCTGCGCCGAAGCAGATCAGCCAGCCGATCCAGAAATGCGAGCGGCGCGTACGGCCCTCGAACGAAAACAAAAGCTTCTGCCAGTCGAGTCCCTGACTTGGAGCTGAAGATTCAATGCTCATGACGCCCTCCCGCGCGTACCGGGCCCGACGCCCGGCGGGGAAGAATGGCGTAACGGCGCTCGCTCGACAAGCGAAAGCGGAGCCGTGGAAGAACCGGACAGGAGAGTGGCAATGGCCTTTCACGAGGTGCGTCCCCGCTTTCGCGGGGATGACAAGGTTGGTGTTGAGGGGGGCGGATGAGCTTTCATGAGGTGCGGCTGCCGGCGCGGCTGGCGTTCGGATCGACCGGCGGGGTGGAGCGGCGGACCGAGATCGTGACGCTGGGGTCCGGGTTTGAGCGGCGGTCAACGCCGTGGGCGCAGGGCCGACGACGCTATCTGATCGGGGCCAACCTGCGGTCGCTGGACGACATGGCGGCGCTGACGGGGTTCTTCGAGGCGCGGCGCGGGCGGTTGTACGGCTTCCGGTTCCGGGACTTCGCAGACTGCAAATCCTGCGCGCCGGGGGCGGCGGTCGGGGCGCTGGACCAGGTGTTGGG
>JALYPS010000478.1 GCA_030856285.1 Pseudomonadota bacterium | reverse complement strand
ACGGCCAGATGACGGCCGGCTCGTGGATCTACATCGGCACCCAGGGCATCGTTCAGGGCACCTACGAGACCTTCATGGAGGCCGGACGCCAGCACTATGGCGGCGACTGGTCGGGCCGCTGGATCCTCACCGCCGGCCTCGGCGGCATGGGCGGGGCCCAGCCGCTGGCGGCGACCATGGCCGGCGCCTCCTGCCTCGCCGTGGAATGCCAGCGCAGCCGGATCGAGATGCGCCTGCACACCCGCTATCTCGACGTCATGGCCGAAACCCTCGACGAGGCCCTGGCCCTGCTCGATCAAGCCAGGACGGATGGAAAAGCCATATCTGTCGGCCTATTGGGCAACGCAGCGGATGTATTGCCTGAACTGGTCCGTCGCGGCGTACGACCAGACCTCGTCACCGACCAGACCAGCGCCCACGACCTCGTCAACGGATACCTGCCCCAAGGCTGGACCGTCGCGGAATGGGAGGACAAGCGCGTCTCCGACCCTGCCGCCGTGGAGGCCGCGGCGCGGCAGTCCTGCGCGGTCCATGTTCAGGCCATGCTGGACTTCCAGTCCGCCGACATTCCGACGACGGACTACGGCAACAACATCCGTCAGGTCGCCTTCGACGCGGGCGTGAAGAACGCCTTCGACTTCCCGGGCTTCGTCCCCGCCTATATCCGCCCGCTGTTCTGCCGCGGCATCGGCCCCTTCCGCTGGGCCGCCCTGACCGGCGATCCCGACGATATCCGCAAGACCGACGCGGCGATGAAAAACCTGTTCCCCGACAACGCCGGCCTGCACCGCTGGCTGGACATGGCCGGCGAGCGCATCGCCTTCCAGGGCCTGCCCGCCCGCATCTGCTGGATCGGCCTCGGCGACCGCCACCGCGCCGGCCTGATGTTCAATGACATGGTGGCGTCCGGCGAACTCAGCGGCCCGATCGTCATCGGCCGCGACCATCTCGACTCCGGCTCGGTGGCCAGCCCGAACCGAGAGACGGAATCAATGATTGACGGCTCGGATGCCGTGTCCGACTGGCCCCTGCTGAACGCCCTTCTGAACACCGCCTCTGGCGCCAGCTGGGTGTCTCTCCACCACGGCGGCGGGGTCGGCATGGGATACAGCCAGCACTCCGGCGTTGTCATCGTCGCCGACGGCACCCCCGAGGCCGCGAAACGGCTCGAACGCGTCCTCTGGAACGACCCCGCGACCGGCGTCATGCGCCACGCCGACGCCGGCTATGAGATCGCGAAAGACGCCGCCCGCGAGAATGGCCTCAACCTGCCGAGCCTGAAGGCCTGATCATGACCACCCTCACCATCGGCCAATCCCCCCTCACCCTCGCCCAGCTGCGCGCCGTCCTCGACGCCCCCTGCACCGTCGAGCTCGCCCCCGCCGCCTGGACCGCCGTCGACCGCGGCGCGGCCGTGGTCGCCGCCATCGTGGCCGAGGGCCGCACCGTCTATGGCGTTAACACCGGCTTCGGCCTGCTGGCCAACACCTCGATCGCTACCGACGATCTGGAGACGCTGCAGAAGAACCTCGTCCTCAGCCACGCCTGCGGCGTCGGCGCCCTGCTGGACGAGCGGGTCACGCGCCTGCTGATGGTGCTGAAGATCGCCAGCCTGTCGAAAGGCGCTTCGGGCATCCGGCGCGAAACGCTCGAAGCCTTGATCGCCCTCGTCAACGCCGACGTCCTGCCCTGCATCCCCTCCAAGGGGTCGGTGGGGGCCTCAGGCGACCTCGCGCCTCTGGCCCATATGTCCTGCGTCCTGATCGGCGTCGGCGAGGCGCGGCACAAGGGCGAGACTCTGTCCGCCGAAGACGCCCTCGCCCGTGTCGACCTCAAGCCGTTGGTGCTGGGACCCAAGGAAGGCCTGGCCCTTCTGAACGGCACCCAGTGCTCCACCGCCCTCGCCCTCGCCGGCCTGTTCGCGGCCGAGGCCGCCTTCGCCGCCGGCATCGCCGCCGGGGCCCTGTCGGTCGATGCGCTCAAGGGCTCCGACGCCCCGTTCGACGCCCGCATCCACGCCCTGCGCGGCCAGCCCGGCCAGATCGCCGTCGCGGCCCGACTGCGCGCCCTGATGGCCGGCTCGGCCATTCGCGAAAGCCATCGCGACTTCTGCCACAAGGTTCAGGATCCCTACTCCCTGCGCTGCCAGCCGCAGGTCATGGGCGCCGTGCTGGACGTGCTGCGCAACGCCGCCGCGACGCTGGAGCGCGAGGCCAACGCCGTCACCGACAATCCGCTGGTCTTCATCGAGGACGGGGACGTCATCTCAGGAGGCAATTTTCACGCCGAGCCGGTCGCCTTCGCCGCCGACATGATCGCCATGGCCCTGTGCGAGATCGGCAATATCTCCGAGCGCCGCACCGCGATCCTCGTCGATCCGAAGATGAGCGACCTGCCCGCCTTCCTCGTCAAGGAATCCGGCCTGAACTCCGGCTTCATGATCGCCCAGGTCACCGCCGCCGCCCTCGTCGCCGAGAACCGAATGGTCGCCCACCCCTGCGTCATCGACACCGTTCCGACCTCCGCCAATCAGGAGGACCACGACTCCATGGCCACCCACGGCGCCCGCCGCCTGCTCGACATGGCCGAGAACACCGCCGCCGTGGTCGGCATCGAGCTTCTGGCCGCCGCCCAGGGTATCGAGTTCCACCGCCCCCTGACGTCGTCGCCCGATCTGGAAAAGGTCTGGGC
>JALYPS010000110.1 GCA_030856285.1 Pseudomonadota bacterium | reverse complement strand
TTCCGGATTCGGTTGAGCGGCAACGGCCAGACCGTCCGCCTCCCAGTGGGCGGAGACCATGACCACCCCCTTCGGCTTGCCGACCGCCTCGCCGAGCGCGCGCCAGACGTCGGCGTGAGCGCCGCCGAGGGCATTCATCGGCGAGCCATGGCCGAAGAAGATCGCGGGTTGGCGCATCGGGATTCGCTCCATTTATTAGAAACAGTGTCTGTTTCTGATATGGGCGGCCTGATGCGTATCGCAAGCCTCACGCGCCGAGCCGAGGTCCGATCGGGCAGACGCGATCATAGAAGGCGGGGTCCGCCGGCGCCGGTTGGCCGCGCGTCAGTCGAAAGCGGTGTTCGACCACCATGGCCTGCTGTTCGATGTTCAGCCCGCCCCAGTCGCAGTCCATGCCGACGGGGTATTCATAGGACGACGGCTTGTCGCCCGCCCGGATCTTGCCGGTCAGCAGATTGATCCCCTGCTGGGCTTGCCAGACATGGGTCAGCTCATGGATCAGCATGGCCTGCAGGCGTAGCGGCGCCTCCGCGATATCCGGCGGCAGGGTCCGCCCCGGCCAGACGATCCAGTCCCGCCCGAACCACCGGCCCGGCACAAAGGCTCGGTCGAACGGCCGGGGGACGGGCAGGAAACGGATGGTCGCGAGCGTCAGGGCATCACCGAAGGCCTCTACCGCAAGCGCCCGCTCGCCTTCTGTCAGGGGCCGCATCACGACGGCGGCGGCGGCCCGGCATATCCCCCCGCCGGACTCACCCACTCCCAGTGCCAGGGTTCGAAGGCATACGGGACGAAGCCGAACCGTCCGGCGTTCCGGACCAGCCAGCGGTAGGTCGCGCCGCGGCTCATATGCAGGCGGCTGGCCGGAGAGGTGTTGTCGACGCCGAGGCCGACGATCTGGCCGACATACAGGTCGACCGCCGTGCCCGTGCGATGTGGCGAGCAGACGGCGCGCCGGACGCCGTCGCAATTGCCCGACGCCGCACACCGCGCCGCGTCGGCCTCGGGGTCGCGGAAGCCGGAGAAGATCTGCAGCAGCTCCCGGTCGTTGGCGATCTCGGGGACCTCGGCGCGGGCGGCGGCGATCATTCGGCGGTAGGCCTCCAGCACGTCGCGGCGCAGCAACCGGGTCAGGCGGTCCGCGTGCTCCTCGGACTCGACCAGATAGCCCAACTGGTAAAGCGGCGGCGGTTCCGGGCAGGGCTCTTCGCGGACCCGGGCCATGATGAACGGCCGCCGCTCCTGCCACAGGCCGCGGAAGGTCTGGAAGGTTGCCTGATCGAAGATTCCGGTCGAGGGCAGCTGATGCGCGGTCTGGAAGTCGGCCAGACGCCGCGCGAAAACGGGGGAATTGGCGGCGCAGTTTGTACCCAGCTCCTGCTGCATCAGCGGGACATAGGTCTCCCAGCCCCATTCGCTCGAACCGAACGGCGCCCATTCCAGCGAGTGCAGCGAGATGCCGTTAGCCAGGGCGGGGCCGCCCCAGTCCTCGATCTGGCGATCGCAGAACTCGGCCTGCGCCTTCGCCGGCCCGGCGACCAGCAGGGTCACAAGGGCGCTCATCAGCAGCAGGAGCAGACGCATCGGCATGGCGGAAGCTGAGCCCACCTCTGTGTTCGCCGCAAGGCCCTTCACGCCGGGCCGGATTGGGGAGGCGACGGCTCGCGTGACGCGCGCAAAGGCGGCATGGTGAAGGTACGGCCGACTCAGGGCCGGACCGCCGGACGCACCCATGACCGACGCCGCCCCCACAAACACCCCAGTGCCTGCGCCCACGACGCCCCGCCGCTCCAACGCCATCCTCGCCGCCTTCTCCGGCCCCTGCCTGCCGCTGGCGGCCTTCGGCGTCGCCCTGCCGGTGACCCTGCCGGAGTTCTACGCCACCTATGTGGGACTGGAGCTGGGGGTCGTGGCCGCCGTCTTCATGGCCGTGCGGCTGATCGACATTGTCTTCGACCCCTTCATCGGCTGGGGCATGGACAAAACGAAGACGAGATGGGGCCGCTATCGCCCGTGGATGGCGATCTCGACGCCGATCCTGATGCTGTCGGCCCTTATGATGTTCGTGCTGGTCCAGCCGGGCGCGGGCGCCGCCTACCTCTTCGGCTGGCTGCTGGTCCTCTATCTCGGCTTCTCGATCGGGACGCTGGGCCAGCTGGGCTGGGCCTCGGTCCTGGCGCCGCAATACGACCAGCGCAGCCGCGTCTACGGCTGGTGGCAGGTGTTCAACATCATCGGCGTGATCCTGATCCTGATCCTGCCGACCGTGGTGGTGAAGACCGGCCTCGGCGACTACGCCGCCGGCGTGCGCATCATGGGCTGGGCCATCATGATCGCTCTGCCCGTCACCATAGGCCTGGCCATGTTCGTCGTGCCCGAGCCGGTCAACGCCGGCGCCGCGCCGCATGGGGGTCCGAAGGCCTATCTGGGCCTGTTCGGCAAGAAGACGGTGCGCAAGCTGCTGTTCGCGGACCTGCTGCTGGGCGTCGCGCCGGGCATCACCGGCTCGCTGCTGTTCTTCTTCTTCGGCCAGGTCAAGGGCTACGACCACACCCAGGCGTCGCTGTTCATGCTGTTCTATTTCGTGGCGGGACTGGTCGGGGCGCCGTTCTGGGCCTGGCTGGCGACGAGGATCGGCAAGGACAAGGCGCTGGCCGCGGCCAGCCTGATTTTCGCGGTCTTCTACATCGGCGCCACCCTGGTCCCCGGCGGCAATTTCGCCCTGACGGCCGCCGCCATGTTCATCGCCGGCCTGCCCTATGCCGCCGGCCTGTTCCTGCTGCGGGCCATGATGGCCGACGCGGGCGATGAGATCAGGCTGGACACCGGCGTGGACCGCACCGGCCTGATGTTCTCCATCCTGTCGGCCACGACCAAGATCGGTCACGTCGTCGCGCTGATCCCCTATCTGATCCTGCAATGGGTCGGCTTCCGCGCCATCCCGGGGGTCGAGGGCAACAGCGAGAGCTCGCTGCTGACGCTGCAGATCCTCTTCATCCTCGTGCCCGGGGTGCTGCTGGCGGCGGCGGCGCTGGTGCTGAAGGGCTATCCGCTGACGCCCGAGCGGCATGACGAGATCCGCAAGGCGCTCGAGGCTCGCGACGGCGCACCTGCTGAGCCGGCCGCGGAGCCTGCATGACGCCCATCGACCGCCTGATCGGCATCATGGCCCGGCTGCGTGATCCGGTCGGCGGCTGTCCGTGGGACGTGGAGCAGACCTTCGCCACCATCGCCCCGTATACCCTGGAGGAGGCCTATGAGGTCGCCGACGCCATCGAGCGCGGCGACATGGAAGAGCTGAAGTCCGAACTGGGCGACTTGCTGTTCCAGACCGTCTTCCACGCCCGCATGGCCGAGGAACAGGGACTGTTCGCCTTCGACGACGTGGCGAACGCCATCGCCGACAAGCTCGAACGCCGCCATCCGCACGTCTTCGGCGACGAGACGGCGCGGCCGGACGGGACGACCCAGAAGGCGCGCTGGGAGGACATCAAGGCCGCCGAACGTGTGGCCAAGGCCCAGCACGGCGTCCTCGACGACGTTCCTGTCGGCCTGCCCGCCCTCGCCCGCGCCGCCAAATTGACCAAACGCGCCGCCCGTGTCGGCTTCGACTGGCCCTCGACCGACGAGGTGTTCGACAAGCTGCACGAGGAGGTCGCCGAACTGCGCGTCGAGATCGCCGCCGGCGACCTCGACAAGGCCCGCGACGAGGTCGGCGACCTGCTGTTCGTGGTCGCCAATCTGGCGCGGAAACTGGGGGTCGAGCCCGAGGACGCCCTGCGCGGAGCGAACGCCAAATTTGTCCGCCGGTTCGGGTTTATCGAGACGGCGCTGGCCAAGGATGGACGGTCGCCGGAACAGTCCGATCTCGCCGAGATGGACGGGCTGTGGGACGCGGCGAAGGCAGCGGAGCGGGACTAGAGCTCGCCCCCTCCGCGCGGCCAGAGCGGCGCAAAATATTCTCGCCAAGATTGCAAATGCTTCGCTACCGGCAGGTATGTGGCTACTGTGCTTCCCGTCTCCTCCCTATGGCGAAGCCATGGGGAGGGGGACCATGCGAAGCATGGTGGAGGGGCAATGACCGCGCTCAGAACAGTCGAGAGAGCCCGCGCACTCCGCCGACGCCTGTCACCACCCGAGGCGCGGCTTTGGATCCGCTTGCGGCGGCGACAGCTTCGCGGCCTGAAATTCCGACGGCAGCATCCCGTCGGGTCCTACATTCTGGACTTCTACTGCGCAGAAGTGCGTCTCGCCGTCGAAATCGATGGACAATGCCATGATCATCCCGAGCGGATCGCACATGACCGGCGACGGACCGCCTGGTTGCGAGAACAGAACATTCGCGTCATCCGGCTCGCCGCGGAAAGCGTCAGGGTGCAACTTGATGACGTGCTCGACTTCATTGCGCGAACCGCGTGCGAACGGCGGCAAGGCTGATACCCCTCCACCATGCTTCGCATGGTCCCCCTCCCCATTCGCTGCGCGAACAGGGAGGAGACAGCGCTACTGCGCCACCCGGTCCTTGTTCATCCGTAGACGGACCACCAGCCCCTGCTCCGCCCAGTCCCGCTCGATGGCGCCGTCCAGCTGGCGGGCCATTGCCCGCGCCACCATCTGGCTGCCATAGCCGCCCGGGCCCTTGGGCGGCAGCACCGGCGGCCCGCCCTGTTCCGTCCAGGCGATCACCAGCTCGGTGTCATGGGCTGAACAGGAGACGTCGAGAGTCCCCGTCTCGGACGAGAGCGCGCCGTATTTGAGCGAATTGGTCGCCAGTTCATGGACGATCAGGGCCAGGGCGTTGGCCGCCTGTTCGCCCACGCCCATCCGGGGCACCGATACCCGGATGCGCCCGCTGAAGGCGCCGAGATCATCATAGGGCGCGAGCAGGACGGACAGGAGGTCTCCCAGCAGGGCCGCCTTGCCTTCCTCGCCGGGCAGCGGACGAACCAGATCATGAGCCCGCCCCAGGGCCGTCAGGCGCTGGGTCAGCTCGCGGGCCATGTCGCCGGTCGAATCGACCGATCGGGAGGTTATGGCGGTCAGGCCCGAGGCGATGGCCAGCAGGTTCTTGACCCGGTGGCTCATCTCGCCCGCGAGCAGTTCGTGGCCTTCCTCGGCCTGTTTACGGCCGGTCACATCGATGAAGATGCCGAACATCTTGCGACTGACCATGCCCAGGTCGTCGCCCTGTCCCCGCGCGGATATCCAGCGGACATCGTCATTCACCAGGATGCGGAAGTCGATCTCATAGGGCCCCACCACCGCCCGGGTGGCGGCGAAGGCGGCCCGCACCCGGTCGCGGTCCGCCGGGTGGATGTGGCACGAGAGATCCTCGAAGGTGACGCTGGGCATAACGGGCATGCCCCAAAGGCCGAACGCCGCATCGTCCATGGCGAAGGTGTCGTCGTCGACGTTCCATGACCACATGGCGACCCCGGCGGCCTCAAGGCCCCGTTCCAGGTCGCGGACGTTCCAGTTGGACGTCCCGGCTTTCGTTTTCGACATTGCTGGCCACACCTGCCGCACCCGCGAAGCCGCGTGGCGATCCCTGAGTACATGGTCCTAACACATGACGTGAAGCGGCGTTCACCCGGCCGGGGAAAACTGTCGCTCGAACCGCCCAAGCGCCGCCGGGTGCAGCCGCACGGTCACATGCGTCCTGCCCTGATCGTCCGTGTCGCGCGTCGTGACCCGGCCGTTCTCGTACAGCCATGCCAGCGCCTCACCCTGCGACGGGGCCAGCACCAGCATCGTCTCCGGGTCATCGTCGATCAGGCCCGCAATGGTGTCGCGCAGCGGTTCGATCCCCTCCCCGGTCCAGGCGGAGACGGCGACCGCCCTGCCCTCACGGGACAGGCGTTCGGCCTGACCCAGAACCGCCTCGCGCACGTCGTCGGCCAGCAGATCGGTCTTGTTCCAGACCTCCAGCACCCGGCGGGTCTTGCCCTCGGGCGTAGGGATCTGTTTCAGCACCGCCTCAACGTCCTTGGACTGGGCCTCGCTGTCAGCCGAGGCGATGTCGCGGACGTGCAGGATCAGGTCGGCCTCGCCCACCTCCTCCAGCGTCGCCCGGAAGCTTTCGACCAGTTCGTGCGGCAGGTCGGAGATGAAGCCGACGGTGTCGGCGACGATCGCGGGCCGCCCTTTCGGCAGGCGGATGGTGCGCTGGGTGGTGTCGAGGGTGGCGAACAGCAGGTCCTTCGCCACCACGTCCGAGCCGGTCAGCCGGTTGAACAGGGTCGACTTGCCCGCGTTGGTGTAGCCGACCAGGGCGATGGTCGGGAACGGAACCTTCTGGCGCTGTTTCCGATGCAGGCCGCGGGTCCGGCGCACCTCCTCCAGCTCGACCTTCAGCTTGACGATCCGGTCGGCGATCATCCGCCTGTCCAGTTCGATCTGGGTCTCGCCGGGACCGCCCATCGTTCCGGCGCCGCCGCGTTGCCGCTCAAGGTGGGTCCAGGTCCGCACCAGCCGCGACTTCTCATAGTCGAGCCGCGCCAGTTCGACCTGCAGCCGGCCTTCCTTGGTCCGCGCGCGGCGGCCGAAGATCTCGAGGATCAGGCCGGTGCGGTCGATGACCTTGCAGTCCCAGGCCTTTTCCAGATTGCGCTGCTGAACCGGCGACAGGTGGTCGTCGACGACCACGGCCTCGGCCTCGGCCGCGCGCACCAGGGCGGCCAGCTCCTCGACCTTGCCCGAGCCAAACAGGGTGGCGGGCGTGACCTTGCGGATGCGAACGATCTCCTCGCCGCGCACGTCGAGGTCCAGCGCCCGGGCCAGGCCGACGGCCTCTTCCAGACGCTCGATGGACTGGCGCGAGCTCTCGCTGGCGCCGGAATCGGATCGCTCAGGGTGAATGACGACGGCCCGGATCAGCGGGACGGCGTGGTCGATATGTTTCTGGGTCAATCAGTCTTCTTCGGCGTCGGGCTCGTACAGCTGCACGGGCGCGGACGGCATGATGGTCGAGATGGCGTGCTTGTAGACCAGCTGCGATTGGCCATCGCGACGCAGCAGCACACAGAAGTTGTCGAACCAGGTCACGATGCCCTGCAGCTTGACCCCGTTGACCAGAAAGATGGTCAGCGGCGTCTTGGTCTTGCGGACGCTGTTGAGGAAGGTGTCCTGAAGGTTCTTGGACTTGTCTTGCGACATGGCAGGTTCAGCCTGTTCTTGATTGTTCTCCGGCCGAGGGAGCGGCGCGGGGCTGGATCGGATGTCCGGCCCTTCACCTTAGCCACCGCCCGCACAGGGCCGCAACGCCTAGAGCGAAATCGGCGTGGACGCGATCGCGTCCAAGCTCAGATTTCGCTCCAGGATAATTCTGGAGCCTGATTCACGGCATCGGCGGAATCGCGAAGCGATTCCTCCTCAACCGATCAGGCTCTAGATGGCGTCGCGCCGCGCCTGATCAAGATACAGCTCGCGCAACCGGGTCGCGATCGGGCCGGGCTTGCCGTTGCCGATCTTGACCCCGTCGACGGAGGTCGCCGGCATCACGAAGCCGCTGGCCGAGGTGTAGAAGGCCTCCTTCGCGCGCTTGGCCTCGTCCACCGAGAAGGCCCGTTCTTCCAGCTCAAGCCCCTCGTCGGCGATCAGGGCCATGACGGCCGCGCGGGTGATGCCCTGCAGGATATTGGCCTGCGTATCCCGGGTCCTCAGCTTGCCGTCCTCGTCCACGATCCAGGCGTTGGTGGACGAACCCTCGGTGACCAGCCCCATCTCATCGACCATCCAGGCCTCGGCGGCGCCGCGTTCCTTGGCCGCCTGTTTGGCGAGCACATTGGCCAGCAGACCGACGGTCTTGATGTCGCACCGGCCCCAGCGGATGTCGGGATGGGTGACGACCGCGACGCCCTTCCTCGCCGCCGCATTGCCCTTCGACAGGGGCAGGGACCGGGCGGTGATCACCACGCTCGGCGGCGTGCCCTCCGGCGGAAACGGATGGTCCCGGCGGGCCGTGCCGCGGGTCACCTGGATATAGACCAGCCCCTCGCGCACCCTATTGCGACGCACCGCCTCGTTCAGGACACGGCTCAGCGCCTCGCGCGACATCGGGATGTCGATGCGCAGTTCGTTGAGGCTGCGGTGCAGCCGCGTCATGTGCCCGTCGAAATCAGCCAGCCGGCCGTCGAACACGGACCAGACCTCATAGACGCCGTCGGCGAACTGGAAGCCGCGGTCCTCGACGTGGATCACGGCCTGGCCGTGCGGCTGGTACTGGCCGTTGACATAGGCGACGCGGCTCATGCCTCGACGGGCTCCTCGACATCTTCTTCGCCGCCGCGCGACGGCGACACGCCCAGCGACTTGAGCTTGCGGTGCAGAGCCGATCGCTCCATGCCGATGAAGGCCGCGGTGCGAGAGATATTGCCCCCAAACCGCATGATCTGGGCGGCCAGATACTCGCGCTCGAAGACCTCACGGGCCTCGCGCAGCGGCAGGGCGATGATGCGCTCGCCGCCGAGGGTGCCGGTCGAATTGGCGTTGGTCGCCTCCTGCGGCAGCATGTCGGCGCTGATCGGCTCGTCAGGATCGCCCGTGGCGAGGATAAGCAGCCGCTCGACGTTGTTGCGCAGCTGACGGACATTGCCCGGCCACGGATGCACCTGCAGCACGGCGATGGCGTCGTCGCCCAGCCTGCGCTTGGTCAAACCCTGCGACACCGACAGGGTGTCGATGAAATAGTCGATCAACTCCTGGATATCCTCGCGTCTCTCCGACAGGGCGGGAACCCGGATCGGAACGACGTTGAGGCGATGGAACAGGTCCTCGCGGAACCGGCCCTCGGCGATCTCGACCTTCAGGTCGCGCGAGGTCGAGGTGACCACGCGGATATCGACCTGCACATCCTGCTCGCCGCCGACCCGGCGGAAGCGCTGTTCGACCAACACCCGCAGAACCCGGCTCTGGCTCTCGCGCGGCATGTCGCCGACGTCGTCGAGGTAGAGGGTGCCGTTGTGGGCGCGTTCGAACACGCCGATCTTGCGCGGACGGCCATCGTGGCCCTCTTCGCCGAACAGTTCGATGTCCAGCCGTTCGGGGGTCATGCCGGCGGCGGCGATGGCGACGAACTCGCCCTTGGACCGGGCGCTCGCCTCGTGGATCTGACGCGCGACCAGCTCCTTGCCCGATCCGGGCGGGCCCGAGATCAGGACGCGGCTGTTGGCGGGCGCGACCTTGGCGACCGTGCTGCGCAGGGCCTGGGCGGCAGCGGACCGGCCGATGAAGCCGGAGGGCGCCGCGACCTGGGCCCGGAGGCGCTTGTTCTCGCGTTTCAGCGACGACGCCTCAAGCGCTCTCTGAACAACGACCACCAACCTGTCGGACTTGAACGGCTTTTCGATGAAATCGTACGCTCCACGCTGGAGCGCCGTGACCGCGGTTTCAATATTGCCATGGCCCGAGATCATCACGACGGGCAGGTCGGGATCCAGCTCCTTGATGACGTCCAGCAGCTCCAGTCCGTCGAGCCCGCCGCCCTGCATCCAGATATCCAGCAGGGCCAGCGACGGCCGCCGGGCCCGTATCGCGGCCAAGGCCTCGTCGGAGTTGGACGCGACCCGCACGCCGTGGCCCTCGTCCTCGAGCAGGCCGGAGACCAGTTCGCGGATGTCGGCCTCGTCGTCGACGACCAGAATGTCGGCTCCCGTGGATCGCATGACGCCTCGCTATTCAGCGGCCGGGACCGTGCGGGAGCGGGACGCTTTCGCGTCCTGCATCCCGGCGGCGCCGGTCGGTTTCGGTTGGGATTTCAGGGGGAAGATCAGGCAGACGCGTGCGCCGGCCAAAGTCTCTGCGTCGGCCAGTTTGAGCTCGCCGCCGTGTTCCTCGCAGATGCGTTTGACGATGGCCAGGCCCAGGCCTGTGCCCTTCTCTCGCGTGGTCACATAGGGCTCGGTCAGCCGGTCGCGGTCCTTGGCGGGCAGGCCCATGCCATCGTCCTCGATGATAAAGACCACGGCCTCGTCTTCGACAAGCAGGCGCGCCGAAACCCCCGGCCGCTCGCCGTCCCTGTCGCGCGGGGCGATGGCCCTGCGCGCGACAACGGCCTCGCCCGCGTTCTTGAGGATGTTGGTCAAGGCCTGGCCGACCATCGGCCGGTCTGCGTGCAGCACGATGCTGGGCAGGGGCTCGATCAGTTCGACGCCCACCCCGGCAACCGCCACTCGCTGGGCGAACACCGCCTCGCGCAGCAGTTCCGCCGGATCGACGGCGGTGAAGCGCGGCGCGGGCATGCGGGCGAAGGACGAGAATTCGTCCACCATCCGGCCGATATCGCCGACCTGTCGGATGATGGTCTCGGTGCAGCGGTCGAACACCTCGACATCGTCGCCGACCTGGCTGCGATAGCGACGCCGCAAGCGTTCGGCCGACAGCTGGATCGGGGTCAGGGGGTTCTTGATCTCATGAGCGATGCGCCGGGCCACATCGCGCCAGGCGGCGTTGCGCTGGGCGGTGACCAGCCGCGTGATGTCGTCAAAGGTCAGCACCATCTCGCCGCCGATGCCGCCCTCGATGCGCACGCGCAGACGGCGGGTCTCGCCTTCGAGACTGACGTCGATCTCTTCCTCGATGTGAGCCTCGGCGCGGGCGGCCAGTTCGCTGAGCTCGGGCGACACTTCGCCCAAGGGGCGGCCGATGATGGCCGGGTCGCGGATGGCCAGAAGTTCGACCGCGCTGTCATTGATGGCTGACACGCGGCGCCGGCGGTCGAGACCGATGACGCCGGCCGAGACGCCCGACAACACCGTCTCGATAAAGCGGCTGCGGCCCGTGGCCTCCTCGCTGGCGGCCCTCAACGCGGCCTGCTGCGCCTCGAGATCGCCGGTCATGCGGTTGAAGGCGGCGGACAGGGCCTTGATCTCGCCGGGTCCATCCTCGCCATTGACCCGGGCCGTCAGGTCGCCCGAGGCCACGCGGTCGGCGGCCTCGACCAGACGTCCGATGGGCGCCGAGATGGCGCTGGCCGCCCCCATGCCAAGCCAGATGGCGCCGACCAGAACCAGAAGGGCGGTCTCGAAGTAGCCGAGGGCGAAGGCGGCCTGGATGCGGGCGCGGCTCTGTTTGGCTTCGCGGAAGGCGACGATGGATTCCTCGCCATTGCGCATCTGGGCCATCAGGCCGGGCTGCATGGGCCGGACGAGGTACAGGTAAGCGTCGCCGTAGCCAGACACCGGATAGAGTGTGCGAATGGCATCCGGGTTTTCGGTCACTTCGATGGGCGCATTCTCGCGGAGCGCGGCCGTTTCGAGGTCTTCGCGCGAGGGTGCGAAAAAGGGTGGCGCGCCCGGCAATTCGCCCCGCGCCAGCACCTCTCCTTGTCCATCGACGATGTAGAGCGCGGGATAACCAAACAGGTCGGCGACCTGGGCCAGGAGTTCCCCGAACTGGATCGGATAGTCAAAGCGGGACCGTGCTTCCGGAGCGGCCAATTCGTCGGCGATGGTCTCTAGGTCGGCCTGGACCTGCAAGTTGACGTCCCGGACATAGGCTTGGCCGATCTCAGCGCTGTTCTCGACTGCCGTCTGGACATTGTCGCTGAACCACTGGTCCACGCCCCGGTTGACCAGCACGCCGAACACAAGCGCGATCAGCACCGCCGGGATCAGGGCCACCATCGAGAACAGGGCCACGAACCGCAGATGGAGCCGCGCGCCCGCGTCGGTCCGCCGTCGGAACAGCATCAGGGCCCGACGGCCCACCACGACGGCCAATCCGCCGATCAGCAG
>JALYPS010000455.1 GCA_030856285.1 Pseudomonadota bacterium | reverse complement strand
CCCCAGATCGCCACGGAGATCGAGCGACTGGGCGCGGATATCGGCGCGGGCGCGGGCGTGGACTTCACCAATGTCTTCGCCTCCTCGCCGTCCAACGTCTTCTCGCAGACCATGGCCCTGATGGCCGACGTGGTCCGCAACCCGGCCTACGCCGCCGAGGAGCTGGACCGCGAAAAGACCCAGACGCTGAACGGCCTGCGGGTCGCCCTGTCGCAGCCGGGGCCGGTTTCGGGACTGGCCGCCGCCCGGGCTGTGTTCGGCGAGGCTCCCTACGCCCTGTCCGGCTCCGGCACGCCCGGCACCATTCCGGGCCTGACCCGCGACGACCTCGTCGCCTTCCATGAAGGCCGCTACCGGCCCAGCCAGGCGACGCTGGTGTTCTCGGGCGACATCACGCCGGAGGCGGCTTACGCCCTGGCGGAACAGGCCTTCGGCGACTGGCGCGATCCGGCGGGAACCGTGGCGACGATCAACGATCCGGCCGGCGCCCTGGTGGCGCCGCGCATCATCGTCATCGACCAGCCGGGCGCCGGTCAGGCGGCGGTGGTCGCGGCCCTGCGCGGCATCGCCCGCAGCGACGAGGACTATTTCCCGCTTCTCGTCGGCAACAGCCTGATGGGCGGCGGCTTCTCGGCGCGGCTGAATCAGGAAATCCGGATCAAGCGCGGCCTGTCCTATGGGGCCAGTTCGGGCCTCGGCGTGCGCGAGGATGAAGGCATCCTTTCGGCTTCGGCCCAGACGCGCAACGATGCCGTGCCGGAAGTGGCCGAACTGATCCTGGCCGAGATCGCCCGCCTGTCGGCGACCACCGCCACAGAGGCCGAACTGGCCCCCCGCAAGGCGACCCTGATCGGCTCGTTCGGCCGTCAGCTGGAGACGGTCGACGGTCTGGGCGGACTGGTCGCCAATCTGGCGCTGTACGGTCTGCCGCTAACCGACCTGGCCCGCTACGACGACGATGTGAACGGCGTGACCCCGGACGCCATCCGGGCCGCGGCGACGGAACACCTGCCGGCCTCGAGCGCCAGCCTGGTCATCGTCGGCGACGCCTCGGTGTTCCTGACTGCGCTGCGGGCGAAATACCCGAATATCGAGGTGGTGCCGCTGTCGAGCCTGAACATCGACTCGGTGACGCTGAGGTAGGGCATTGATCTTCCCTCCGGTTGCCGCAAGGGTGGCGATCGGAGGGCGCGATCATGAAAATCATCACCGCCGTCATGCTCGGCGCGGCCCTTTTGCTGTCGGCCGCTCCGGCCTCCGCGCGCGACCCACTGGATGACGCGTTTGACCTGTTGACGCGCGATCAGGCCGCCGGTCTGGCTGCACTTGAGAGACTCATTGCGGCCGATGAGCCCGAAGCGATGAGCATGGTGGCCGGCATCATCTACGCCCCGCCGCCGGAGTCCGAAGTCGTCGCCGATCCGGTGCGCGCCGTCGCGTTGTGGGAGCGCGCGCTCGAGCTCGGCTCCGTCAGCGCGCCCCTGAACTACGGCACCCGTCTGATCCTCAATGACGATCCGGCCGACGATGAACGGGCGGTCGAAATGTTGCAGGGGGTCCGGGAAGACTTCGCGCCTCTCGCCGTCTATCCGCTGGGCCGGGCCTATCTGCTCGGCCACGGTGTCGAGCCGGATATGGCGCGCGGAACCCGACTGATGGAAGCCGCCGTCGAGGGCGCGCCCGGCAACACCGACGCCCGGTATCTTCTGGCCCGTGCCTACCAGAACGGCTGGGGCGTCCCGGTCGATGACGCGGCCGCCTACCGCCATATGAAGATCGCCGCGGACGGCGGTGACCCGCGCGCCCAGTGGAACGTGGGCATGATGCTGCTGAGCGGCGACGGCGTGACGGCGAATGAAGGCCTGGCCTTCGGCTATGTGCGGGCGTCGGCGGAAAACGGGGAAGTCAGCGGCATGATCTCCATGGCCGTCATGCTTGCCGTCGGACAGGGGACCCGGATTGACGCCGCCCAGGCGCGACAATGGTACCGACGCGCCGCTGAGACTGGCTCGGCGCATGCGTTGCGGGGCTTGGCCGGCATGCTGCTGACCGGCGAAGGCGGGCGGGTCGACGCCGT
This sequence comes from Pseudomonadota bacterium, assembly GCA_030856285.1. Lineage (GTDB taxonomy): Bacteria > Pseudomonadota > Alphaproteobacteria > Caulobacterales > Caulobacteraceae > Brevundimonas. Next base: position 3,745 of record JALYPS010000455.1, on the reverse strand, counting down.
CACGGGCGCAGCCTATCTGGACCTCGCCGCCAAGGCGGGCGACGGCAACGCCCGGCAGATGCAGCAGATCTTCGCCGCACAGCTCTCGTCGCTGGATCAGGGGGCGGTGGAGGCGGCCAAGGCGGCTTGGCTACGCGACTACGGCATCCCGCGCTGACCTCGCGTCAGGCCGACAAACACACCACCTGGGCTACGCGCAGTTCGCGGCGCAGGTCGTCGGCGACGAGGCCGTAGTTGTCGACGGTGACGAGGCGGCCGGTCAGGGGCTCGTCAGCCTTTTGCACGCCGCGTATGGCCGGGCCGAAGGTGTCGGGCGAGGTGGTGTAGATCCGGCCCCGACGCGGGCTTTCGGCGATGGTCACCCCGATGGCGCGGCCCTGACGGTCCAGCACCGGCGCGCCCGACAGGCCCGCCAGCGTGCCGCCGAGACCGTCGGTGCGGCCGACCTCGGCCCAAGCCAGAACCGGTTCGTCACGTTGGCCCCGGCCCCGGACCCTCAGCGTCTCGCGACCGAGCAGGCGGGAGGCGACCTCGCCCGCCCGCGCCTGGGGGTAGCCGGGGTGGAAACCGCGCTGTCCGGCGCGCAGGCCGTGCGCGGCCATCACCGGAACCGCGTCCGACCCGCCCTGGGTCAGCAACACCGCGATGTCGGCGCGGGGCGCCAGGCGGACGTCGGCGGCCACCGCGCGGCCGCCCCCGACGAGGATGGCCGGGCGTCGGCAGCCCTCGACCACATGGCGGGCCGTGACCCAGAGTCCATCGCGCGAGATCGAGAAGGCGGTGCCGGAGGTCGGCTGGAAGGGAATGTCCGGCGCATGGACGGTGACCGCGGGGTCGAAGGGCGTGATCGGACCCAGCAGGGCGCCCTCGACCTCATCGGGGGCCGGGGGGGCCGGGGGGGCGTCCGCATTCTCGCGCAGTTGCAGCGACCAGATGACGAGCGCAGCCACGACCAGCGAATAGATCAGCCAGTCGGGCAGTTTGGGAAATCCCACAGCCTCACCCCGTCAGGGCGGCGGCGAGGATCAGGGCCGTCGACAGCTTGGCGCCGACCAGAAGGACGGCGGCGGCGACCTCGCCCTCGCGGATGCGCTGGGGCAGGCCGGTCAGCAACAGGTCGACGATGCGGAAGGCCAGAAGCTGCAGCACCACGGTGGCGACGCCCCACAGGGCGATGTCCTTGAGCGAGGTCGAGACGCTGAGGCTGGTCGCCAGCGGAATGGCCAGACCGATCAGAACGCCGGAGAAGGCCACCGCCGCGGCGGCGTTGCCCTCGCGGATCAGGGCGATCTCCTTCCACGGCGTGAACAGGGCGTAGAGGATCGCCCCCGCCGCGAGCAGGGCCAGCGTCACGCCGAGGTGCGCCAGGGTGGTCGGAAAGCCGGTCGCGAAGGCCTGGACCTCGGCGCTTTCGAGCAGGGTGGAGAGGGACGAGGAGTCCATGGTTGTCCGGATGCAAGAGCCCCGCGACGATTGCCCGGATTTCGCCTCAATCCGCAAGGGGGACGGGGACACAGTTGGTGAAGAAGTGTGTCTGGAGGAGTGGTTAGTGGCTAGTGGTTAGTGGCTGGCCGACAGCTGTGCGACGGCACAGGCCGCGCCCCCCTTCCGCCCGGCAGAGAAGCGGCGATCACTAACCACTAGCCACTAGCCACTCCTTCACGCCGCTTCGGCCGCCGCCTTGCGCAGGGTCGAGGCGCGGACCTTCTCGCTCTCGGACTTCAGCTGGCCGCAGGCGGCGAGGATGTCGCGGCCGCGCGGGGTGCGGATCGGCGAGGCGTAGCCGGCCTTGTTGAGGATGGCCGCGAACCGCTCGATCGTCTTCCAGTCCGAGCATTCGTAGTCCGTGCCCGGCCACGGGTTGAACGGGATCAGGTTCACCTTGGCGGGGATGCCCTCGATCAGCTTGAGCAGGGCGCGGGCCTCTTCGGGGCTGTCGTTGACGCCCTTGAGCATCACATATTCGAACGTCACCCGGCGGGCATTGGAGATGCCCGGATAGGCGCGGATGCCGGCCATCAGCTGGGCGAGGTCGTATTTCTTGTTCAACGGCACCAGAACGTCGCGCAGGGCGTCGTTGGTGGCGTGCAGGCTGATCGCCAGCATGGCTTGAGTCCGCGTGCCGAGCGGATCGAGCTGCGGGACCACGCCCGAGGTCGAGACGGTGATCCGCCGGCGCGACAGGGCGATGCCCTCGTTGTCACTGATGATGTCGATGGCGTCGGCGACGTGGTCGAGATTGTAGAGCGGCTCGCCCATGCCCATGAAGACGATGTTGGACAGGCGGCGGTCTTCCTTGGGCGACGGCCATTCCTCAAGGTCGTCGCGGGCGACCTGGACCTGGGCCACGATCTCGGCGGCGGTCAGGTTGCGGACCAGCTTTTGCGTGCCGGTGTGGCAGAAGGTGCAGTTGAGGGTGCAGCCGACCTGCGAAGACACGCACAGGGCGCCAGCGCGGCCCACGTCAGGGATGTAGACGGTCTCGATCTCGATGCCGGGCGCGGTGCGGATCAGCCATTTGCGGGTGCCGTCCTTCGACACCTGACGCTCGACGATCTCGGGGCGGGCGAGGGTGAAGGCGGCGGCCAGTTTCGCCTGCGTATCCTTCGCCACATTGCTCATGGCGGCGAAGTCGGTGACGCCGAAATGGTGGATCCAGCCCCAGACCTGCGAGGCCCGCATCTTCGCCTTTTCCGGCGGGCAGATGTCGGCGTCGATCAATGCCTGCCGCAGGCCCGCGCGCGTCAGACCGGACAGGTTGACGGGCGCCGCCGGGGCGGTCGCGACCCGTTGTTCGGGCGTGCGGGAAAGGTCGAGCGTCAGGCTCAAGTCGGCATCCTGAAAGCGAGGGAAGCGCGGTCTATACCACAGATCGGGAAGGATTTAAGGCCGTTGGGCGGTCGCATGCGACCGACCGACGCCAACGCTGGCTGAGAAGAAGGAAGCGCTCACGCGGATCGCATGCGATCCTTGTCAGTCGTCAGCCCCCTCCACCTCATCGATCCGGTCGTCGTCGAGCCCGAAATGGTGGCCGATTTCGTGGATCAGGACGTGGGCGATAATCTCGCTCAAGGCCACGTCGCCGCGTTCGCACCATTCGTCGAGGATCGGGCGGCGGTAGAGGAAGATGCGACTGGCTTCGGGCGCAGGGCCCAGACCGTCCCGGCCGCCAATGTCGACGCCGTGATAGAGGCCGGTCAGCTCGAACGGGTCCTCGATTTCCATCATCGCCAGCGTCTCCTCGTCGGCGAAGTCGTCGATGCGGATCACGACCTCGCCCGCCAGCGAGCGAAACGGCTCCGGCAGGACGTCGAACGCCTCGCGCGCCAGCCGGGCGAAGTCGTCGAGCGAGGGGGCGGATTGGTCGGTCCAGGTGGAGGGCATCGGGCCAGACTGAGTGATAGTGGTGAGTGGCTAGTGGCTAGTGGTTGGCCGGCGCCTGCGGAGCCGGACTGGCGGCGTCGCCCTTCCGCAGGCAGTGAAGCTGCAATCACTAGCCACTAGCCACTAACCACTCACCACTCCAACCCCTCGCCTCACGCCCCCCATGCGGTATGGTTACCGAATCAGGGCGCGGGAGCTGACACGACACCATGGCCGAGGCCGACATCGCCTATGTCGCGACGGCGGGCGCAGCCGGACTGGCGCTGGCGCTCAGCGCCTGGGCCGCCCGGCTGCGTGGGCGGCTGGCGGCGCGCGCCGATCAGGTCGAAACGGAACTGGCGATGGCCCGGATCGACCTCGC
>JALYPS010000433.1 GCA_030856285.1 Pseudomonadota bacterium | reverse complement strand
CGTCGAAACCCTGGAGTTTCGCGGACTGCAGCGCGCGGTGGGTGATCTGGACCGGCGACTCGCCGGCCACGATCGGCAGGGTCGTGACCTCGATCTGTTTGCCGAGGGTCTGCAGCTGCTCCATGGCCGCCGGACGACGCGTGTCCAGCGAGGCCATCATGACCTTCTTGCGATCGAACTTGGTCAGGCGCAGCGCCAGCTTGGCCGAGGTCGTGGTCTTGCCCGAACCCTGCAGGCCGGCCATCAGGATGACGGCGGGCGGCGTGGCGTTCAGGTTGATCGGGGTCGGCTCCTCGCCGCCCAGCATCTCGACCAGGCCGTCATAGACGATCTTGACCACCTGATCGGCCGGCTTGACCGAACGGATGACGTCCTCGCCCGTGGCGCGCTCGGTGGCGAAGGCGATGAAGTCCTTGACGACGGGCAGGGCGACGTCGGCCTCCAGCAGGGCCACGCGCACTTCGCGCATCGCCTCGGAGACGTCCTTCTCGGACAGGGCGCCGCGCCCGGTGATCCGGTCGAAGACGCCTGTCAGCCGCTCGTTCAGAGCCTCGAACATTCACAACCTCGTTGCGACGGGTGAATCGGCTCCATACGACAACAGCCCCCGGCGACGATCACGTCGGCGGAGGGTTCTCGCCATCCTCGTCCGGTCGAAACCGGGGTCGTGATGGTGGAGACGCGAGGTTCACTTGCGTCGGAAGCGGCGGCTTATGGCGGAAAAGGGCGGCGAAGACAAGGCGGCCGGCGGCGCAGCCTGATCGACGTTCAGCTTTCCGCGAATTCATGCGGCGTCTCTATTTCGCCGCGAAACGCTCACTCGCCTGCAACAGCGTGGCCGTATCTCCCGGTCCGTCGCCGCCAAGAGCGACGCAGACCTCCGCAGGAGATCGCCATGAAAATCCTCGCTTCTCTCGTCGCCGCCCTCACTGTCAGCCTTGCCGCCGGCGCCGCTTCCGCCCAGGAGGCCCGCGTCCAGTGGGGTGATCTGGACCTCTCCAGCGCCGCCGGAGCTGACTCGTTCGATGCCCGCGTGGCGGCCGCCGCCGACCGGATGTGCCGTGGCGCCAAGCGGCCGGGCAGCCGCATCAATGACCGCGCCTTCTGCCGCACGGCCTTTCGTGACGAGGCTGTCCGTCAGCTGCCGGGCTCCGTTCAGGTGGACTATGCGCTCAGCCGCCTGCCGGTCATCCTCTGAGGAACCGACTGGCATAAGTCTTACTTCTGGCAAGCGGAGCAGTTCTTGCCCTGAAGTCACGCAATAATAACGGTTCTGGTCTGGCGACCGTTACGCGAGCCTATCATGTGGCTTGTCGTCGCTGCTCCCCGCGACGTGGAGATGATCCGATGACCAGAACCGTCCTTTCTTTCGCCGCCGCCGTCCTCCTGTACGCCGCCCCCGCGGTCGCCCAGGAGGTCCGCGTCCCCTTCGCCGACCTCGATCTGTCGAACGGGGCCGGCGCCCGGACTTTCGATCAACGCGCCGCCTCGGCCGCCCGCACCGTATGCGCCGTATGCGCCGTCGGCCCGCGCGGCCTCGTCAATGACAACTGCGTCCGTCGGGTGCAGCAAGAGGCGGTCCGCGCCCTGCCCGTCGCCCGTCAGGACGACTACGCCCGCGCCCGTCGCGGCGACCGCATCCTGGCCATGGTCGCCCCCGCCTGGCCGGCGTGAACCGCACAAGGAAGAGGCCGGCGGATCGCTCCGCCGGCCTCAATGTTCGTGTCGCTAGCGCTCGCGACGCGGTCGCTCTCTGCTTGACCGACAGCTACAAGGTCCGGGCCTCTTGTCCCTCAAGCAGCGAGCCGCCGAGCGGCGAGCGACGGGACCCCATCAGGAAACCGGGAAGCCCCGCACCTTCAGCAGCGCCGTGACATCCGGGTCCCGTCCGCGGAAGCGGCGATAGGCCTCGGCGCGGTCGGTGGTGTTGCCCTCGGCCAGGATGATGGCCTTGTACCGGGCCGCGATGTCCGGGTTGAAGACGTCGCCCGACTCCTCGAAATAGGCCCAGGTGTCGGCGTCCATGACCTCTGACCAGAGGTAGGAATAATAGCCCGCCGAATAGGCGTCCGAGGTGAACAGGTGATTGAACTGCGGCAGGCGGTGCCGCATCACGATCTCCTTCGGCATGCCGAGACGGGTCAGGCTGGCGCGCTCGAAGGCGTCGATGTCGGTCGGCGGCGTCGCCTGGGTATGCAGGTCCATGTCGACGAGGGCCGAGGACAGATAGCTGACGGTGTCATATCCCTGGTTGAAGGTGCCTGACGCCTCGATCTTGTCGACCAGCGACTGCGGCATCGGCTGGCCGGTCTCCACATGCCTCATGAAGCCGTCGAGGATCGGCCGGCTCAGCACCCAGTGCTCATGCACCTGCGACGGATATTCCACATAGTCGCGCGGCGTGCCGCCCAGCGACGGATAGGTGTAGGCCGCCGCGAGCGAATGCAGGGCGTGGCCGAACTCGTGGAACAGGGTCTGGGCGTCGTCGAGCGAGATCAGGATCGGCTCGCCGCCCTCGGCCTTGGTAAAGTTGTTGTTGTTCGACGACAGGACATTTTTGACCCCGTCATAGGTCGAATAGCCGCGGTAGCTGGTCGCCCAGGCGCCCGACCGCTTGCCGGCGCGCGAGAAGTCGTCGGAATAGAACAGGCCGACATGGCTGCCGTCGGACTTGTTCGTGACCTCGAACACCTCGACGTCCGGATGGAAGCCTGGAACGCTGCCGTCGGGCACGGGCGTGAAGTCGAAGCCATACAGCCGCCCGGCCATATGGAAGGCGCCGCGCTTGACGTTGTTGAGCTCGAAATACGGCTTCAGCTCGTTCTGATCGAGGTCGTACTTCTGCTTCCGGACCTTCTCCGCATAGTAGAGGTAGTCCCACGGCTCGATGTCGTGCCCGGCGATCGCCCGCAT
>JALYPS010000424.1 GCA_030856285.1 Pseudomonadota bacterium | reverse complement strand
CGGCGTCAGCCGGGCATTCTTGTGCACGTTCATCCGGGGAACTCTTCGGTTGAGGTTGGTGCTTCGCAACCCCAGCTTCTCAGCCCACCCCCGGGTGAACAACCTTCATAGCTTCGACAACTAGGCCAGCAAACTCTCCACGAACGCCGGGACGGTCTCCGTCGCCGGACCGTACAGGCCGTCGTCGAACCGGCGGCGGCCCATCGTCGGCTCCAGATTGATCTCGACCGTGCGCGCCCCGGCGGACCGGGCCTGTTCAACGAAACCGGCTGCCGGCCAGACCGCGCCGGAGGTGCCAATCGACACGAACAGGTCGCAGCGCGCCAGCGCCGCCTCGATGCGGTCCATGTGAAGGGGCATCTCGCCGAACCAGACGATGTGCGGGCGCAGCCGGCCCTGGGGGTGGTGCGGCGACGGCTCGTGAACCGCGAGATCGCCGGGCCAGTCACAGACCTGGCCTGTGCGCGTGCAGTGGGCCTTGAGCAGTTCGCCGTGCATATGGATCAGCTGAAAGCCGGACGCGGGGGGCGTCGCCGCATGGGCGCGGTCGTGCAGGTCGTCGACGTTCTGGGTGACCAGCAGGAAATCGCCGTCCCAGCGCGCGGCGAGGTCTGCGAGCGCCTGATGAGCGGCGTTGGGATGCACGGTCGGCAGCTGGGCGCGGCGCTTGTTGTAGAAGTCCTGCACCAGCGCCGGGTCGCGGGCGAAGGCCTCGGGCGTGGCGACGTCCTCAAGGCGATGGCCCATCCACAGACCGTCGTCAGCACGGAAGGTCGGGACGCCGGACTCGGCCGAGACGCCGGCGCCGGTGAGGATGACGAGGTTTCTGTGCGCCATGCGGTTCCATAGCATCGGCGGTCTGTCCTAGAAGAATGGCGACCCACAGGAGACCCGCCCATGAAAACCCGCGCCGCCGTCGCCTTTGAGGCCAAACGTCCGCTGGAGATCGTCGAGGTTGATCTGGAGGGGCCGCGCGCCGGCGAGGTGCTGATCGAGATCAAGGCGACGGGCATCTGCCACACCGACGCCTATACGCTGGACGGGCTGGACTCGGAGGGCATCTTCCCGTCGATCCTGGGCCATGAGGGCGCCGGGGTGGTGGTCGAGGTGGGGCCGGGGGTGACCTCGGTGGCGGTCGGGGATCACGTCATCCCGCTGTACACGCCCGAGTGCCGGCAATGTAAAAGCTGCCTGAGCCGCAAGACCAATCTGTGCACCGCCATCCGCGCGACCCAGGGCAAGGGCGTCATGCCCGACGGCACCTCGCGGTTCAGCTACAAGGGACAGGCGATCGCCCACTATATGGGCTGTTCGACCTTCTCGAATTTCACCGTCCTGCCCGAGATCGCGCTGGCGAAGATTCGCAAGGACGCGCCGTTCGCGAGCGCCTGCTACGTCGGTTGCGGGGTGACCACGGGCGTGGGCGCGGTGGTCAATACGGCGAAGGTCGAGCCGGGGGCCAACTGCGTCGTGTTCGGGCTCGGCGGCATCGGGCTGAACGTCATCCAGGGTCTGAAGATGGTCGGGGCCGACATGATCATCGGCGTGGACATCAACGACACGAAGGAAGAGTGGGGCCGCCGCTTCGGCATGACCCATTTTGTTGATCCTTCGAAGCACACAGACGTGGTGGCGCATCTGGTCGAGCTGACCGGCGGCGGGGCGGACTACACCTTTGACTGCACCGGCAACACCACGGTGATGCGTCAGGCGCTGGAGGCCTGCCATCGCGGCTGGGGAGAGAGCATCGTTATCGGCGTGGCCGAGGCGGGCAAGGAGATTGCGACGCGGCCGTTCCAGCTGGTGACCGGCCGGGTCTGGCGCGGCTCGGCCTTCGGCGGGGCGCGGGGGCGGACCGACACGCCGAAGATCGTCGACTGGTACATGGACGGCAAGATCGAGATCGATCCGATGATCACCCACACCCTGCCGCTGGAGCGGATCAACGAGGCGTTCGACCTGATGCATGCGGGCGAGAGCATCCGCAGCGTGGTGGTGTTCTAGGACTTGCGCCAAAAAGATAGTTGTTTAAAAAAACTATCTGAACCTGAGGGAGGAAAGCCATGTTCACTCATATGACCGTCGGCGCGAACGACGTTGAGGCGTCGCGGAAATTCTATGATGCGGCGCTCGGCGCCCTCGGACTGGAGCCGGGCAGCGGTCCGGACGCCAAGGGCCGGTATTGGTGGCGTACAAGCATGGGCGCCTTTGCGGTCGGCAAGCCGATCGACGGCGAGCCGGCCTGCCACGCCAACGGCGGCACCATCGGCTTCGCGGCGAAGACGCCG
>JALYPS010000401.1 GCA_030856285.1 Pseudomonadota bacterium | reverse complement strand
TCCTACGAGGGCCGCACGTCGATCGCTGCCGACGCCGCCCGGGCCGGTGGTGTCACGGTCGAACGGGTCGGCCCCGCGACTCTGGGTGAGAGCCTGTCACTGACTGGCCGTGTCGAAATCACGCCCGAGGGCCAGGCCGAGGTCCACGCCCGTTATCCGGGCCGGGTCATGACCCTGAACGTCGCACTCGGAACCCGCGTCTCTCGCGGTCAGGTCATCGCCCGCGTCGAGTCCAGCGAGAGCCTCCAGACCTATGCGATCACCGCCCCGATCTCCGGCATGATCGTGGCCAAGAACGTCAATGTCGGATCGATCACCGGCGGCGGCGAGCCGATGCTGATGATCGGCGATCCCACCCGGCTGCACGCTGAGTTTCTCCTCTATCCCCGTGACGCCGAACGGGTGCGAGCGGGTCAGCCGCTCATCGTCAAGAGTCTGGCCGGCGACTACACCTTCAACGGCCGGATTGAGTCGGTGCTGCCCTCGACCGACCTGACGAGTCAGGTGCTGATCGCCCATGTCGATCTCCCCTATCAGGGCGGCATCTGGCGGCCCGGCCTCGGCGTCTCGGGAGAGATGCAGGTGGGGTCGACGCCGGCCCCCCTCGCCGTGCGCACCAAGGCGCTCCAGCCGTTCCGCGACTTCACCGTGGTCTACGCCCGTTTCGGCACGACCTATGAGGTGCGGATGCTGGAGCTGGGCCGTCGCACACCCGAGTGGACCGAGGTCCTGAGCGGCATCGAACCCGGCGCGGAATATGTGGTGGGCGGCGCCTTCCTGATCCGCGCGGACGTCGAGAAGTCCGGCGCGAGCCACGACCACTAGGGGCGCTGATCAACATGCTCGAACGCATCATCGCGCTTTCGATCCGCTTCCGCTGGATCGTCATGGCGCTCGTGGTCCTCGCCTGTGCAGTCGGCGTCTGGAGTTTCCAGCGCCTGCCCATCGACGCCACCCCCGACATCACCAACGTCCAGGTCCAGATTAACACCGAGGCGCCCGGCTTCTCGCCGCTGGAGTCGGAACAGCGCATCACCTTCCCGGTCGAGACCGCCATCGCGGGCGTGCCGGGGCTGCAATACACCCGCTCGGTCTCGCGCTACGGACTGAGCCAAGTCACCGTCGTCTTCGAGGACGGCACCAACATTTATTTCGCGCGCCAGCTGGTCAACGAACGGCTTCAGGCCGCGAGGGGTCAGCTTCCCGAGGGCCTGACGCCCGAACTCGGTCCCATCTCCACCGGGCTCGGCGAGATCTTCATGTATACGATCGAGGCCGAACAGGGCGCGCGGCGGCCAGACGGAGAAGTCTACACGCCCGAGGACCTGCGCACGCTTCAGGACTGGGTCATCCGTCCGCAACTGCGCAACACGCCGGGCGTCACCGACGTCAATACCATCGGCGGTTTCGAGCGGCAGTTCCATGTCACCCCATGGCCGGACCGTCTCGTCGCCTATGGCGTGACCATGGCCGAGGTTGTGGAGGCCCTGAACCGGAACAACGCCAACGTCGGCGCCGGCTATGTCGAACGTTATGGGGAGCAGTATCTGGTGCGCGTTCCCGGACAGGCGGAAAGCCTCGAAGACCTCGGGGCGATCATCGTCTCGAACCGCAACGGCGTGCCCGTCCGGGTCGCTGACGTGGCCGATCTCGTCATGGGCGAGGAGCTACGCACCGGCGCCGCGACCGAAGACGGGCGCGAGGTCGTGCTCGGCACGGTGTTCATGCTGGTCGGCGAGAACAGTCGCACTGTCGCCCAAGCCGTCGCCGCCCGACTCGACGAAGCCGCGAAAGCGCTGCCTGCCGGCGTCCGGGCCGTGCCGGTCTATGACCGGACGGATCTGGTCGATCGCGCCATCCACACGGTCGAGAAGAACCTGCTCGAAGGCGCGCTTCTGGTCATCGTCGTGCTGTTCCTCCTGCTCGGGAACATCCGTGCCGCGCTGATCACGGCGGCGGTCATTCCAATCACCATGCTGATGACGATCACCGGCATGGTGCGCACCGGGGTGTCCGGCAATCTGATGAGCCTCGGCGCGCTGGACTTCGGCCTGATCGTCGATGGCGCCGTCATCATCGTCGAGAACTGTCTGCGTCGCTTCGGCGAGACGCAGCACCGGCTGGGTCGGCTTCTCAACCGGGAAGAGCGGTTTGTTCTTGCCGCCTCCGCTTCCAGCGAGGTGATCCGGCCGTCCCTGTTCGGCGTGCTGATCATTACCCTGGTCTATGTGCCGATCTTCGCCCTGACCGGGGTCGAGGGGAAGATGTTCCACCCGATGGCGATCACTGTCGTCCTGGCCCTGAGCTTCGCGCTCGTCCTGTCGCTGGTCTTCGTGCCTGCCGCCGTCGCCATGTTCGTCACCGGCAAGGTCGAGGAGAAGGACAGCTTCGTGATGCGCGGCGCCCGACGCTTCTACCAACCGGCGCTGGAGATGGCTCTACGCCTGCGCGTGGCCTTCGTCGCCGTCGCGGTAGCCCTCGTCGCAGTTGCCGCTATGGGCGCCAGCCGGATGGGATCGGAGTTCATCCCGAACCTCGACGAAGGCGACATCGCTATGCACGCCCTGCGCATACCCGGCACGTCCCTCAGCCAAGCTGTACAGATGCAGACGGCTCTTGAGCGGCGCATCGCCCAGTTCCCGGAGGTGGAGCGCGTTGTGGCCAAGATCGGCACGGCGGAGATTGCAACCGACCCTATGCCGCCATCGGTCGCCGACACCTTCATCATGCTGAAGGACCGCAGGGACTGGCCGAACCCGCGCAAGCCACGGGACGAACTGTTGGCGGAAATGCAGGCGGCCGTCGCCCAGATCCCTGGAAATAACTACGAGTTCACCCAGCCGATCCAGATGCGGTTCAACGAACTGCTGTCCGGCGTCCGGGCGGACGTGGCGATCAAGGTGTTCGGCGACGATCTCGACCAGTTGCTTGAAGTCGGCAACGCCGTCGAGGGCGTGATCAGTGGCATCGAGGGCGCCGAGGACATTTCGGTTGAGCAGGTCACCGGCCTGCCGGTGCTCCAGATCAGACCCGACCGCGCGGCGCTTTCGCGACTCGGCATCAGCATGGACGACGTCCAACAGGTGGTGTCGGCCTCGATCGGTGGGGTCGTCGCCGGCCAGGTGTTCGAGGGCGACCGACGCTTCGACGTCGTGGTTCGCCTGCCCGAAACCCTGCGGGAGGATACCGACGCCATCGGTCGCCTGCGCATTCCCGTGCCTGGCTCCGGTGGGACAGCCTTCGTGCCGCTGGAGGAGATCGCGACGATCGCCGTCGAGAAAGGGCCCAATCAGATCAGCCGCGAGGACGGCAAGCGCCGCGTGGTCGTCACGGCCAATGTGCGGGGTCGCGACCTGGGCTCGTTCATCGCCGAGGTGCAGGAGAAGGTCGGAGCCGAGGTCGAGCTGCCTTCCGGCTACTGGATCAGCTACGGCGGGACCTTCGAGCAACTGATCTCGGCGGCGAAAAGGCTGCAACTGGTCGTCCCGGTGGTGCTCCTGCTGATCTTCGGCCTGCTGTTCGCCCTGTTCCGGTCAGTGAAGGATGCGGCCATCGTCTTCTCCGGCGTTCCTCTGGCGTTGACCGGAGGCGTGGCAGCGTTGGCTATGCGGGGCCTGCCCTTGTCCATCTCGGCGGCGGTCGGCTTCATCGCCCTCTCTGGTGTCGCCGTGCTCAACGGCGTGGTCATGGTCAGCTTCATCCGCACCCTGATCGCCGAGGGCAGACCCATTGGCGAGGCGATCCGTGAGGGAGCCCTGACCCGGCTGAGGCCGGTGTTGATGACCGCCCTGGTCGCCAGCTTGGGCTTCGTGCCGATGGCGCTCAACGTCGGCGCCGGGGCCGAGGTCCAACGCCCCCTTGCGACAGTCGTAATCGGTGGGATCATCTCCTCGACGATCCTGACCCTTCTGGTCCTGCCCGCCCTCTACAGCCTCGTGCATGGTCGGCCCCCACGGCCCGAGGGCGCGCGGCCAAGCTGGCTATCTCGACTTCCTTTCAATCGGAGCAACGCATGACAGTCGCGACCCATCGGGTAGCGGCCTGGCTGAGGACCCCGGCAGGTGTTCTTGTGCTCGGGCTGCTGATCCTGTTCCTGAACGGCCTGCTCACGGCCGCCTTCGCGCACGGTGTAGCCGAAGGCGACAAGGGCTATATCCAGGAGACCTCCGGTTTCCTGTTCTGGCCGTTCGTCTATCTCGGCGCCAAGCACATGGTCACCGGCTACGACCACCTGCTGTTCCTGCTGGGCGTGATCTTCTTCCTCTACCGGATGAAGGAGATCAGCATCTATGTGACGCTGTTCGCCATCGGTCACTCCACCACCCTGCTGCTCGGGGTGCTCACGGACATCAGCGTCTCCAGCTATCTGGTGGACGCGATCATTGGCCTGTCCGTCGTCTACAAGGCGCTCGACAACCTCGGCGCCTATCAACACTGGTTCGGGTTCCAGCCTTCGACCAAGGCCGCCACGCTGATCTTCGGCCTGTTCCATGGCTTCGGTCTCGCCACCAAACTCCAGGACTTTCAGCTTTCGTCAGACGGGCTGATCGGAAACCTGATCGCCTTCAACATCGGGGTCGAGGCCGGCCAGCTGCTGGCCCTCGGCGCCATCCTTATCGTCATGGGTTTCTGGCGGAAGACGACCGGGTTCTGGCGGCACGCCTATGCCGCCAACGTCGTCCTCATGACCCTTGGTTTCATCCTGACTGGCTATCAGCTCGTTGGTTTCTTCGTCGCCTGATCGGAGACTCATCATGCAAAACGTCAACAAGCCCGACCCCTCCGAACTGCCCTCGACGCGCCAGTTGCTGAAATCGACCGGGATCGCCGTCGCGGTAGCCTCAGCCCTTCTCGTGACGGTCGTTCTGCCCGCCGAATACGGGGTCGACCCCACGCGGATCGGCTCGCTGTTCGGTCTGACCGAGATGGGCCGGATCAAGATGCAGCTCGCTGCTGAGGCCAAGGCCGAGGAGGCCGTTGCCGCCGGAGCTGCCGCAGCAAACCCGGCATCACCTCTGGCCGAGACAAATGCTCAACCGACCCCAGCGGCCCCAGAACTCGCAGTGCCGCCTGCGCCGAAGTCGCTTGCGCCGACCCCGGTCGGGACAGTCGTCACTCCAGCAGCACCGGCCCCGGCCGTGGCGGGCCGGTCTGATCGGACGGTGCTGACATTGGCGCCAGACGAGGGTGCGGAGATCAAGCTGACCATGCTCAATGGCTCCACGGCCAGTTTCGTCTGGTCTACGGACGGTGAGCGCGTCAACTTCGACACCCACGGCGATGGTCAGGGGATTTCCTACCACGGCTACGGCAAGGGCACGGACAGCCGGGTCGAGGGGCAGTTGACGGCGGCATTCACCGGAAAGCACGGATGGTTCTGGCGCAACCGAAGCGACCAGACCGTCACGATCACGCTTCAGACGCGCGGTGCCTACACCGCCGTCGAAATCTTCGACTGAGGAAGAAGCGCCTAACCTCTCGTCTTCGGCCAGCGGGGATGCCGCTCGTCGATGACGTAGGGGTGGGTGAGGCCGGCATCGCTTCCTACTGCGTGCCCTTCCAGCAGGTGCGGGTCGTCGGACAGAAGATCGTCATGCCTGTGCGGCAGGTTCTCTGGATCGTGCGCCGGCCAGATCACCAGACCCAGGATCGTGCCGGTGGCACACAAGGCCCCCAGCACGAGGAAGGCTGCGCCGGAGCGGCCGCCGCGCTGACCAGACCCGCGACCAGGGCAAGGAAGAGGCGGCGGTAGGTCGGATGGCGAAGTGGGGAGAACATCCCGTGATCCTGCTCTTCAAGCGTCGGGCCGGGAAGCGACGGCGGTCAATCTGCTCGGTTTGACCTTTTCGAGGCCCGCGCCATCTTCAGATCCCGCGCAATCCGTATCCACAGCAGGATGAAACCCGAAATGACGATGCTCAGCGTCAACGCGGTGGTGATGATGATCAGGGGGTGATTGAAATCCTCGCCGTCGTTCCAGTCCATGACATGAAGGCGCCAGAAGAAGTCGAAGATCCGCCAGACGCCGGAGCGGCGCGTCACCACCTCGGCGGTCGCCGGAGACAGGTAGAAGCTGGTCTTTTCGCGGTCAGCAAAATCCACGCGCCAGAGAGGCCCCGTGCGCCCCGTCTCCTGGGGTGCTTCTTGCAAGAGGACGGCGCCGGACACTTCGGCGGTTCCCTTGTAGGCGCGCTTGGCAAACCCCGAGGCCTCTGCGGCGGTCAGGGGACCGAAGGGTCGACCGGTCAGAGCAGACACGATGACCGGCTCACCCTCGGCGGGCGTCAATGTCCAGGCGAGCCCACGGGGCGTACCTTTCAGGTCCGCCTGCACCGGGGCCACGCCCGCCTGCCGGGCAATCTCATTGAGCGACGGCAGCGCGGCGAGCGCCAGCGGGACCGGGGGTTGCTCCGCTACACGGTGTTCGCTGCGGACCGTTTCGATCGGGATGGCCACCATCACCAGCCCGCCGCCGACCCAGAAAAGCACCTGGAGGCCGACGACCAGCGCGATCCATTTATGCAGTTGGGTCGAGAGTTTGAGAACCTTCATGTCCGTCCCTCGACTGGGACGATCATGAGAGCCCGGCGTGAAAACAGCATTGGCATTGTCGAGTAATTCCTTTGGCCAAGGGGCGGAGAACCCGACTCCAAGTCCTCAGGCCGCCGGGCGAATGGGGCGGGCCGAAGAATGATAGACGTCAAAACGCCATTGATCATCGCGCTTGCGCAGCACGCTTGTGGCGACGCCACGGCGCTCGATCGGAGCGCGAGCGCTATCCTTGAAGGTGATGTGATAGGTGTAGGTCTCGCTCACGAAGGCGGTATCGCCATCGATCTCCACCGTCATCTCATGGTTGCGAAACTCGAAACCCGCCAAGTCAGTGAACTCGGGGCCGAGGTGATGCTCAAGATAATAGGCGAAAGTCCCCTCGACCCCGCCGTTCTCGAAGATTGCCGAGTCCGGCCAGAACAGAGCCGGGGTCTGCGACACATCCATCCGCGTGATGGCGTCCTTGTAGGTTGTGACTACGGCGCGGACCTGCGCCTCGTCAGCTGAGTGCGCGTGGCCGGAAGCATGGGCGGGACTGGCAGTGTGAGCGTGCCCCGGGGCGTGAGGGTGAGCCGGAGCCTGTGCCTGAGCAGAGGTGGCGACAATGGCGGCGAGCGCCAATCCGGCGAGTACTGAACAATGCGTCATAGGTCAGGCTCCTGATTTGCCGCAGCCGCATTCGCGTACTGGTCCGGCGAGAGTGGATGAAGAACCATGTGGCTCGGGGAGGCTGCGCAGCCCTGTCAAAACATCAAATGCTTCATACCGTGGGTCAGCATCCCACCCAGCAGCCCGTTGATAACCACGGCGGCGGCGGTGAGCGTCAACACGCCGATGTACATCAATTCACGCCCGCGCCCGGGCTTGCGAACCCAGTGCTCCTTGGCCCACCAGCTCAGCATTCCCAAGGCCGCAATCGAAGTTCCCAGCCAGCGGTGATACGTGTGCGTCGCGTCTTCCTTGCCTGGCAAGCCCATGGCGAACCATCCAAGCGCCACTGCAGCGAAGGCGGAAAGTGCGGCCAGGGCGATGATTACGCGAGTGCCCTGGATCAGGACCGGCCGGCGCAGTGTAAGCGCGGCGACCTCGAGGATAGCTGCCACCAGGAACAGCGCGATTGGGAAATGTACCGCCGCTGGATGCATCGCGCCAAGCCAGCGATACATACGTTGAGGCATGGGTCTGGGCCCATCCTCCGCCATCATGGCGCTGTGGTCCATGTCCTGCGCCATGCCCGGACTAGCCATCATTCCCGAGGCCGGGAGAGCGGCGGCGGGGACGGCGGTGGCGGATGCGGCGGCTTGCGCGCGGGCGGCGGCCTGCTTCTCGTGCGCCTCATGTGCGACGACCGGGGCGCTGAGCAGCAGTGCGACAATCAGGACGAGTCCCGAGAATATTTTGCGCGATCCCATACCCCTCACCGGTCTTCGTCTGCTGTTATCTACGCAGCACCAGGGCTTTCCCCTCGTATGGGGAATTCAACGCAGCTCCACAGACCGCCGACAATCGGTCACTTGACGACTTCGAGCCGGCACCCAGGAACAGACGACGGTTCAGGTTCGCGGGGTTCAAAAGGGTTCTCCCTGATCGCAGTGAACGGATCGCCTGGCTTCGACGGGATCGGCGCGCTGCGGCGCCATCCACGCCCGGAGCCACCGCCGGCCCGGCCGCTCGACGAAGACATGGATGGCGGCGGCGGCGGCGAGCGTCAACACCAACATGGCGATCAACTCACCCACGCCCATCCGGTAGTCGCCGGGCCATCCCACGAGCGCCTGCGCAGCGTTGCGCCAGACCATCAGGATTGGAATGTGGACGAGATAGAGGGCGAACGAAGCCTCGCCTGCAAACAAGGCGACGGGATGAGACAGAAAGGTCCGAACGCGCACCTTGGCCAACAAGGCGAGCGACAGGACGAAGGGGCCGGCCGCGGCCACGATCAGGCGGTCGTCAACGCCGGCCTGCATGAAGGCGAGAAGCGCTGCCGTGGCCGCCAAGGCGCCAATGACGGACATCCGAGCCGAGGGCGTCCAGCGCTGACCGAGGTAGTAGAGGCCTATGCCGTAGAGGAATTCGGGCACAATACGCAGGATGCCCATGCTGTCCTCGGCCCGAGGCAGCACCGGCCCGAACGCTACGCGGTAAAAGGCGTCGAGCGCGACGAACAGTAACGCGGCGAGTGCGATGATGACCCATGGTCTGGCTCGCAGCCGCAGGGCCAAGGCGGCGTAGGCCGGGAACGCCAGATAGGCGAACCACTCCGCCGACAGTGACCAGGCCGGTCCGTTCCAGAGCGCCAACGTCTCGCGCGGAAACCAGGCCTGCACGAGCAGCAGGGTCGCGGCGAAGTCGGCAAGGTTGAACCGGCCATGCTCCAGCCCGACGCCGAGCAAGGGGGCTGCCAGCACCAGCGCGAGCATGGCCAGGAGAATGAACAGGTGCGCCGGATAAATCCGCGCGAACCGCGCCGCCAGGAAACGCCGGTAGTTCAGCGCTGCGTCCCCTTGCAGATAGACATGCGTGAGGATGAAGCCCGACAGGATAAAGAAGACGTCCACCCCCAACCGCGCGCGATTGAACAGGCCAGCGCTCTCCGCCGGCAACGTCCAGTAAAGTTGGAAGTGAAACAGGACGACGCCGAGCGCGAGAAAAAACCTGACGCCGGTGAGCGGATCAAGCACGTCCGGAAAAGGAACCTGTGTGGGGCCTGACCTGTCGCTCACATCACTGCCCCGAGACGACAGGGGCTGTTCCCGGCCGTTCTCTGGTATCTACGCGGGCGTCGGCTCGTCCCCTCATGAGGGGAAATCAAAGTCGGCGCGTATGGCAGATGGGGCGTGACGCAGGTGCGCGATGACTGATGACTTGAACAGACTGATCGGAACGGTCGCGCCGGGCGACGCCGCGCGGCTGGCCGGCCTGGAAGACGCGGTCTGGACGCGGATCGGCGAGTTCGGGGAACCCGCCCGCGTGGGCCAGGTCCGGGTCGCCGCCGTGGCGATCGCCCTTGTGATCGGCGTCACGAACGGAGGCCTGATGCTCCTGGCGCCACGGCCCGAGCCATCCGAGCTGCGGATTTTCACCGTGTCGGCCGGCCTGTCGCCGCTCGCCAGCCTGGATGTCCGGGGATGACGGCGAACTGGAATTCCATAGTCATAACAGCGGTGCTGGCCGCGCTGGCCAGCGGCGCGGCGACCTGGGCGAGCGCGACCTGGGTTATGCGGGAGCGGCAGCCGCCCAGCCTGCACAGCGTTGTCCATGAACAACTCGATCTGAGCGCAGAGCAGGACCGTCGGCTCGACGTCATCGAAGCCCGCTTCGCCGCACGCCGTCCGGCGCTGGAGGCCGAGGTCCGCACCGCCAACCGCGAACTTGCCGCCGCCATCGCGGCCAGCCACGGCGACACGCCGCAGGTCCAGGCGGCGGTTGACCATTTCCATGCCGCCATGGGCGATCTCCAGAAGGCGACCATCACCCACGTCTTCGAGATGCGAGCCGTGTTGACCCCGGCCCAGGCCGAGGTGTTCGACGAAGCGGTCGTAGACGCGCTACGCGACGACGCCGGCTAAGCGCGGCGCGTGGGGGCCGACCAGAGCATCGAGTTCCGAGCGGCGAGCGGAGACCGGGCCGCCTTCACAGCCTTGATGACCGCGACGAAGGCCGATCTTTACCGGTTCATTCGTCGCTACGTCGGCGACGAGGCTGAGGCGCATGACGTGCTTCAGGAAGCCTATGCGTCCGCTTGGCTCGCCATGCGGCGGTATGATCCCGCGCGACCGTTCGAGGTCTGGCTGCGCTCCATAGCCCTGAACAAATGTCGTGACTGGAACCGTCGGCGCGCGGTTCGTCGGGTCGTGCGCGGGGTCATGGGTCTCGACGCGCCCGAGGCGACGGTGGTGGGCGACGACGCGCCCACGCCTGAAGCCCGGCTGGATGATCAGCGCAAGGCCGAGAAGCTGCAACGCGCCTTGTCCGATCTCCCGGATGCTCTGAAGGCGCCGCTCCTGCTCGCTGCGTTCGAAGGCCGGCCCCACGCCGAGATCGCTTCCATCCTCCGCATCACGCCTAAGGCCGTTGAAACCAGAATCGCCCGTGCGCGCAGGAGGCTGACAGAGGTCGTGACCCGGGCTTCGTACGACGGCGCTTGACCTTGCCATGATGGGAAGGTGCACAAGGGCGATCTCGACGGCTGTGGCGACCTGACGCAAGGGTTTCGCCGCCGGGATGCGTATCTGAATGAACGGCTGAATGGCCGAGCAAGGAACTCCTCGCAAATGTCGACCCCCCGCCTTGATCGCCGAATGCTGCTCCGTGGCGCCGTCGCCAGCGGCGGCCTGCTGGGACTGCAGGGGCTGCTGCCCGCGTGGGCGCAGACCGGATCGGCAGGTCTGCGGTCGGACCTGCCGACGCTGACCGGACCGAACATCGACCTGACGGTGGGCCACTCACCATTCACCGTGGGCGGGCGCACCGGCCATGCCGTCACTATCAACGGCGTTCTTCCGGCGCCGCTGTTGCGCCTGCGCGAAGGCCAGAACGTCCGGCTATCCGTGGCCAACACCCTGGACGAGGACACCTCGATCCACTGGCACGGCCTGCTGGTGCCGTTCCAGATGGACGGCGTGCCGGGCATCAGCTTCCCCGGCATCAAGGCCCGCGAGACCTTCGTCTATGAGTTCCCGATCAAGCAGTCGGGCACCTTCTGGTATCACAGCCACTCGAACCTTCAGGAGGCGATGGGCCACTATGGGCCGATCGTGATCGACCCGGCCGGCGCCGATCCCGTCGCCTACGACCGCGAGCATGTGCTGGTCCTGTCGGACTGGAGTTTCATGCATCCGCACGAAATCCTCGACAAGCTGAAGAAGAGCCCCGGCTACTTCAACCAGCAGCGCACGACTCTCGTGGGCCTCATGGACGGCAGCGATCGCATGAGCCTGGAGGAGCGGCGCATGTGGGGTCAGATGCGGATGGACCCGCGCGACATCCTCGACGTCAACGGCTCGACCTATACCTATCTGATCAACGGCTACGGCCCGCAGGAGAACTGGACCGGCCTGTTCCGGCCGGGCGAGCGGGTACGGCTGCGCATCATCAACGCCTCGGCCATGTCGATCTTCAACATCCGCATTCCCGGCCTGCCGATGACCGTGGTCCAGGCCGACGGCGAGAACGTGCGCCCGGTCGAGACCGACGAGTTCCAGATTGCGGTGGCCGAAACTTACGACGTCATCGTCCGGCCGAACGAGGACCGCGCCTACACCATCGTCTCCGAAGCCATCGACCGTTCCGGCATGGGGCGGGCGACCCTGGCCCCCCGCTTGGGCATGACGGCCGAAGTCCCGCCGCTACGCGAGGTGCCGAACCTGACCATGCGCGACATGGGCATGGGCGGAATGAATCACGGCTCAATGGACGGCATGTCCGGGATGGATCACGGCGCGATGGCCGGCATGGACCACGGAGCCCCCGCCCAGGGCGCACCTCCGGCTGGCGACATGGCCGCGATGTCGATGGCCGGGATGAACATGCGCGATCCCGAGAACGCCCCGCCCGATATGGCGGTTGGCGTGGGCGTCGATGCGATTGCCATGGACCCCGCCAACCGCCTCGGCGAGCGTCCGATCGGTCTCACGGACGTCGATCACCGCGTCCTTGTCTACACCGACCTGGTGTCGCTCCAGCCCAACAAGGACCAGCGCCCGCCGTCGCGATCCATGGAAATCCACCTGACCGGCAACATGGAGCGGTTCATGTGGGGCTTCGACGGCAAGAAGTTCAGCGAGCTGGTCGAGCCGATCCGCTTCGAGCGCAACGAGCGGGTGCGGATGACCCTCGTCAACGACACCATGATGGCCCACCCGATCCACCTGCATGGCCACTTCTTCGAACTGGTGACCGGCGGACCGGCGGGGCATCAGCCGCTCAAGCACACCGTCAACGTCGCACCGGGCGGCAAAGTCACCTTCGACCTGACCGCCGACGCGCCCGGAGACTGGGCCTTCCACTGCCACATGCTGATGCACATGCACGCCGGCATGTTCAACGTCGTGACGGTGCGGCCCATGGACGGAGCCGCGTCATGAACCGCCTCGCCGTCGCCCTCGCTCCGCTGATCCTCGCCGCCAGCGCCTTAAGCGCTCAAGCCCAGGACCCTCACGCGGGCCATGTCATGCCGGCGACCCCGGCGCCGGCGCGACCCGCCACCGCTCCGGCCCCCACGCCTCAGACGCCCGCCCCGCCGGCGGCGCAGGATCCGCACGCGGGTCATGTCATGCCTACCGTGCAGACGCCGCCCGCAGCCGATCCGCACGCCGGCCACGACATATCCACCATGAGCCCCGCCCAAGCCGATCCCCACGCGGGGCATGACATGTCGACCCCAGCGCCCGAACAGCCTGATCCGCACGGGGGCCATGACATGTCCACCATGGCCCCCGCTCAGGCCGATCCCCACGCCGGGCATGACATGTCGACCATGAGCATGGGACCCCCGGATGTCCCGACCAGCGCAGACAATCCCGGCCGTCCGCCCGAAGCGCCCGTTCCCTCTGCCGCGCTGCGCGGCCCTGTCCACGCCGCCGATCTCGTCTTTGGCGCCGACGCAATGGCCGCCTCACGCCGGACCCTCGTCCACGAGAACGGCGACGTCCGCACCTCCGCCGTCATCATAGACCGCCTCGAAGCGAGCTTCGGGGACGATGGCGAGACATACCTCTGGGATGTCCAGGGCTGGAGCGGCGGCGACATCAATCGCTTCTGGTGGAAGTCCGAGGGCGAGGGCGATTTCGACGGCGGGCTGGAGGAAACTGAGCTTCAAGCCCTGTACAGCCGCGCCATAACGCCTTTCTGGGACATACAGGCTGGCGCGCGCCAGGACTTCCGTCCCGACGGCGAGGACACCACCCATCTGGTCCTCGGCCTGCAGGGGCTCGCGCCCTATTGGTGGGAAGTCGACGCCGCCGCCTTCCTGTCGATGGAGGGCGACCTGACCGCCCGTGTCGAGGCCGAATACGACCAGCGCATCACCCAGCGCCTGATCCTCCAGCCGCGCCTCGAAATAGACGCTTCGGCCAGCGACATTCCGGAACTGGAGATCGGCTCGGGCCTGTCCTCGGTGGAGGCAGGCCTGCGGTTGCGCTACGAATTCCGCAAGGAGTTCGCCCTCTATGTCGGCGTCGAGTGGAGCCGCGCGCTCGGAGACACCGCCGACTACATCGAGGCCAGAGGCGGCGAGGTCGAAGACATCGGCTTGGTCGTCGGCCTCAAGGCCTGGTTCTAAGGACAATATCCATGATGAGCAGAATTATTCCACTGATCGCCGCGTTCGGTCTGGCCGCCTGCCAACCGGCGGCGGAACCTGCAGACCCGATCCCTGTGGAGG
>JALYPS010000356.1 GCA_030856285.1 Pseudomonadota bacterium | reverse complement strand
CACCATGTCAGCCGATGCCCTTATCCTGTTGCTTGGCCTCGCCCTGCTGATTGCAGGCGGCGACCTTCTGGTCCGCGGGGCGGTCCGGATCGCTGAAAGACTGCGCCTGTCGCCCATGCTGATCGGCCTGACGGTAGTGGGTATGGGCACTTCAACACCCGAACTTGCCGCCAGCCTCCAGGCCAGCCTGGCCGGATCACCGGGCATCGCCCTCGGCAATATTGTGGGATCCAACATCGCCAATGCCCTTCTGATCCTGGGGGTGGCCGCCTTGATCGCCCCTCTCGCGGTCAATGCTCGCGCCCTGTGGCGCGACGGCGGTCTGGGCCTTCTGGCGGCGCTGGCGCTGGTCGCCGCGGGGGCGACGGTCGGTCTGTCTCGCGAGGCGGGCGTTGCGTTCCTGATCATGATGGCCGGATATATCTACTATGCCTATCGTCAGGAGCGCCTGGGAGCGCCCCACAGCGCCGCCCATGACCGCGCCGTGGCGATGGAAGAAGTCGATCCGGCCCTGATTCCGCACGATCGGCCCTATGGCCGGCTGTCTGTCGCACTCCTGCTTTTCGCCGCCGGTCTCGCCCTGATCGTCGGCGGCGCCAGCCTTCTTGTGAATGCTGCAATCGGCATCGCCGAACAGCTCGGTGTCAGCGACACCATCATCGGGCTGACCATTGTGGCGGTCGGGACATCCGTCCCGGAACTGGTCACCTCCACTGTGGCGGCTTGGCGCAGGCAAGGGGACATTGCCCTGGGCAATGTGCTGGGCTCCAACATCTACAACATCCTGTTCATCGGCGGCCTCACCGGGGCGATCGCCCCCACCGGCGTGCCGGCCAGCATCATGGCCTTCGACCTCTGGGTGTTGGTGGCCGTGTCGCTGGTCGTGATGCTGTTCGCCTTCTCCGGTGGACGGTTGAGCAGGAAGGAAGGCTTCGTCCTTGTCGCCGCCTATATCGCTTACGCCGCCTACACCGCCGGTCTGTTCTGAAGGCGGGGCTTGCGGGCTGATTGCGGACGCGCGGCCCCCTAAGTCGCGCTTGCAGGATGACCATCTAGGGTGGTCGCGTTTCCCGTCCGAAGCGCGGAATTCACGTGGCTTGCGCCGACCAGGAACCGGACCTTCCGAACCGCCGCTTCGAGTCAGAGTCGGACATCCCTGCCCTGCAGGTTTTGCGCATCAGCGCGATTCCCAGAAACGTAACCGAGAGTTGGAATGCCGGCCGCTCCCTTGGTATCCTTCACTCCGCTCGCATCTCTTCGAGATAGAGCGCCTCAAGGCTGACTGTCTCCACCTCGTCTGCCGACAGTTCTCGCCGCAGAACGCCAGATTTCATTATACCCACACGGTCGGCAAGATCGCGGGCTCTGAACAGGTCATGCGTCGCCATTAGGACCGCGACGCCATTGTTGGAGAGGCTCCGCACCAGCGTGCTGAACTCGTGGCTCGCACTCGGGTCGAGGCCGCTCGTAGGCTCATCCAGTAGCAACACGCGTGCGTCCTTCGCCAGCGCGATAGCAATGCCGACCTTCTGTCGCATGCCCTTTGAGTACCCGGCGGCTTTGCGCTCGTGTGCCTCATGCTGAAGGCCCGCGTCAGTCAGCAGGGTCCGGAGGCGGTCGCGGGGCAACCTCTGTCCTGCAAGTTCGGCGAAGTAGGCCAGGTTTTCCGAGCCTGAAAGCTGTCCGTAGAGGTTAACCTGCTCGGGAATGTAGGCGAGCCTGGCGCGGGCGCGGTCCGGGTCCAGGGCGGGATCGACGCCTGCGATCAGCACCCGGCCTCCGTCCGGCTTCAGGAAGCCCAAGGACGCATTTATCGTCGTCGTCTTGCCCGCTCCATTCGGGCCCAGCAGGGCGTAGATCTCACCCGGCGCCACCTGGATGTTCAGCGATCGGAGCGCGACGTGGTCGCCGAACCGTTTGTGGAGATTTTCTACCAGCAGCATGTCAGGGTCCTACTCGGCGCAGGCGGGCCCAGGCCGCAAGCCCGCACAAGGCGACAAGAATGAACAGGGACAGCAGCAAGCCCGTGGCGACCTGCAGCCGATGTTCTGGCGGCTCGGCCATCGGTCTGGGCATCGGCATGCGCGCATAATCGGCAAGGCCGAGCGGCCGCCGGGAGGCCAGTTTGACGTCGAAGGCCCCGCGGATCCGGGCCTCGAAAGCTCCGATCGTGTCGAAGAAGGCGAGGCGGCGTTCCGGCGCATGACCCGCCAGATCGTCGGTGAGGCGTTTCATCATCATTGGCGGTGAGAAGACGGAGGCTAGGCGAAGCCGTTCCGCCTGTCGGACCTGAAGCGTGTGCAGTTCGCGCGCGATGGGAGCGAACTCGCGATCCAGGATGCGCTGCCGAGGGTAGTAGGTCTCGACGAAGTAGGTGTCGTACTCGCTGAATGCGGACCTGACGGGTCTGCGCGCCTGGTTCTCGGCATAGAAGGCTTCGCGAACCTCGTCAGAGCGTTCTGCAAGATCGTTCTGCATCGCCCGGAGCTGCAGGACGTAGGCTAGGCGATCGGGCGCTGGCGTCACCGTCGAGACCCAGACCGCGATCACCACCTGAGTGACAAGAGAGAGCATCATCCAGACGCCCAGCATCGCAACCCCAGCGCCCGTCGCGCTGCGCGCGCGGGCATTGATCCCAACGGATACGATAAGCCAGAAGATGATGTATCCGGCCAGCGCTGCTAGCCAAAGCGCAAGATCAGGCGCGGCGGCCGTCAACCCAACGGGACCTAGCGATGCGCCGACGGCCAGGCTTGCAATGCCGCCGACGATCAGAAATACGGCTCCGAAACGGACGGCGGCCCTCGCCACGGCGATGCGCCGAAGCGGCGTGGCGCCGCTCGCGAGCAAGGGTGCGATCTGTTGCTCCCGATCCTTCGCTAGCCCATCGTAACTGAGCGCGAGCAGGACCAGCGGCAGAATCCACGCGACCACGAAGGCAAGGTCGAGTGGGCCGTCCAATCGGTTCACAGGGTTCTCGGTTGTCTCCGAACCCCGTCCATAAC
>JALYPS010000345.1 GCA_030856285.1 Pseudomonadota bacterium | reverse complement strand
GGGCGTTGTCGGCGGCCCCGGCGTTGGTGGTCATGATCAGGATGGTGTTCCTGAAATCGACCTTCTTGCCGACCGCGTCGGTCAGCATGCCGTTGTCCATCACCTGCAGCAGGATGTTGTAGACGTCCGGGTGGGCCTTCTCGATCTCGTCCAGCAGGACCACGGCGTGCGGATGCTGGTCGACGGCGTCGGTCAGCAGCCCGCCCTGGTCATGGCCGACATAGCCCGGAGGCGCGCCGATCAGACGGCTGACGGTGTGCCGCTCCATATATTCCGACATGTCGAAGCGCAGCATCTCGATGCCCAGGGTCGAGGCCAGCTGTTTGGCCACCTCGGTCTTGCCCACGCCCGTGGGGCCGCTGAACAGGAAGGCGCCGATCGGTTTTTGCGGATCACGCAGGCCGGCGCGGGCCAGCTTCATGGCCGCGGAGACCTGTTCGATGGCCGATGACTGGCCGAAGACGACCCGGTTCAGGTCGGTCTCGAGCGCGCGCAGGCCCTCGGTGTCGGACTTGCTGACCGACTTGGCCGGAATGCGGGCCATGCGGGCGATGACGACCTCGACCTCCTTCTGGCCGATGACCTTCTTCCGCTTGGATTCAGGTAGCAGCATCTGGCTGGCGCCCGCCTCATCGATGACGTCGATCGCCTTGTCCGGCAGTTTGCGGTCGGTCATGTAGCGGGCCGACAGCTCGACCGCCGTGCGCAGGGCCGCGTCCGTGTACCGGACCTTGTGGTGGCCTTCGTAGGAGGTCTTCAGCCCCTTGAGGATTTTAATCGTGTCCTCGACGGTCGGCTCGTTGACGTCGATCTTCTGGAAGCGGCGGGCCAGGGCCCGGTCCTTCTCGAAATGCTGGCGGTACTCCTTGTAGGTGGTGGAGCCCATGCAGCGCAGCGAGCCGGAAGCCAACGCGGGCTTCAGCAGGTTGGAGGCGTCCATGGCCCCGCCCGATGTCGCGCCCGCGCCGATCACCGTATGGATCTCGTCGATGAACAGGATAGCGTTGTCGTGCGTCTCCAGCTCCTTGACGACCTGCTTCAGCCGCTCCTCGAAGTCGCCGCGATAGCGGGTGCCGGCCAGCAGGGCGCCCATGTCGAGGCTGTAGATGGTGGCGCCTTCCAGCACCTCAGGCACTTCGTGGTTGACGATCTTGCGGGCCAGACCTTCGGCGATGGCGGTCTTGCCGACGCCGGGGTCGCCGACCAGCAGCGGGTTGTTCTTGGTCCGCCGGCACAGGATCTGGATCGCCCGCTCGACCTCGGCGTGACGGCCGATCAGGGGGTCGATCTTGCCATTGCGCGACTTCTCATTGAGGTCGACGCAATAGGCTTCAAGCGCCTCTCCGCCCGTCTTGGCGGCGGCGGCGTCCTCGGCGTCCTCGGGGGAAGAGCCGGTCTTGGCCGGACGCGTCTCGCCCGAGCCGCCGGCCTTCTTGGCGATGCCGTGGGCGATGTAGTTCACCGCGTCATACCGCGTCATGTCCTGCTCCTGCAGGAAGTAGGCGGCGTGGCTTTCGCGCTCGCTGAAGATGGCGACCAGCACGTTGGCGCCGGTGACCTCCTCGCGGCCCGAGCTCTGGACGTGGATCACGGCGCGCTGGATCACGCGCTGGAAGCCGGCGGTCGGCTTGGCGTCCTCCCCGTCGCTGGTGGCGAGCGCCGCCAGGTCGGTGTCGACATACAGGGTCAGCGCCGTCTTCAGCGCGACGAGGTCGACGTTGCAGGCGGTCATCACATTGCCGGCGTCCGGGTCGTCGACCAGGGCGAGCAGGAGATGTTCGAGGGTGGCGTACTCATGCCGGCGCTCGTTCGCATAGTGAACGGCGCGGTGCAGGGTCTCTTCGAGAGGACGCGAAAATGAGGGCATGGGGAAGTTCCTCTCAGTCCTTTTCCATCGTGCATTGCAGGGGGTGCTGGTGGCGCCTTGCGGTCTCGATCACCTGTGCGACCTTGGTTTCGGCCACCTCGTAGGTGAAGACGCCACAGACCCCGACCCCATGCTGATGCACATGCAGCATGATGCGAGTCGCGGCCTCGCGGTCCTTCTGGAAGAACCGCTCCAGCACATAGATGACGAACTCCATCGGCGTGTAGTCGTCGTTCAGGATGAGCACCCGGTACAGCGAGGGCT
The DNA here is from genome assembly GCA_030856285.1 of Pseudomonadota bacterium. Classification (GTDB taxonomy): domain Bacteria; phylum Pseudomonadota; class Alphaproteobacteria; order Caulobacterales; family Caulobacteraceae; genus Brevundimonas. The sequence goes on along the minus strand of JALYPS010000345.1, from coordinate 2,313 downwards.
TCTGAAGCTTCGGCTTGGTCTCGGTGACCGTGGCGGCGCCGAGACCTCCACCTTGTTGTTCACCTGGCCTGCGGGACGGCGGCATTCGTAATCCGTGTGGGGGAAGTCAATGGTTCAGATAGGGAATGATGGCCCGATTTGAAGGTCCGGCAAGTCACTCTTGAGTGGGCTGCGTCAAATCCCCCTCCTCGTGTGGGGAGGGACGGAGAGGCGAAGACGAGCCCGGGTGGGGAAGGGCGAAACATCCATCGCCCCAGCTTGCTGCTGCAATTCCCCACCCGGATCGCTGCGCGATCGTCCCTCCCCACTTCGGGGGAGGGAAAAACGAAAGAGGCCCCGGCGTTTCCGCCGGGGCCTCTCGTATGCTTACAGACTACGCTTACTGAAGCTGCAGTCGCCTTAGCGGGCGGCCTGGAACTTTTCGACCGAGGCGGTGACGCGCTCGTTGATCGGCTGGAAGCTGTTCTTGACCGAGGCGGTCACGACGTCCGTGGCGCGGGTGACTTCAGCCAGATAGGCTTCGGTCGCAGACTTGGCCCAGGTCGTCTGCAGCTCGAGCAGCTCCTGGATCGAACGGGCTTGCGACATGGACTTGGCGGCGGCGACGCCGTCTTCCCAGGACTTCTTGGTGAAGGCGACCGACTGGGCCGACAGGGCCTCGACGCCCTTCTGGGCCGCAGCGGCCGAGGCGACCATGGCTTCCAGGTTCTGCTTGCCCTGCACGTTCAGCTCGGTCAGGCCGGCGGCCGACTTGTCGGCGACTTCGCGCAGCGCCTTGGCGCCGGCGGCTTGAGCTTGCTCGGCATTGGCCTGGAACGTGGCCTGGGCCTTCTCGGCCGAAGCCTTGACGGTGGCCGTAGCGGTTTCAACGTTCTTCTTCACGGTGTCCGTGGCGGTTTCGACGGTCTTCTTGACGGTGTCGGCGGTGGTGTCAGCCATGATGATCTCCAGTGTCGTTGCGCGGCCGCGGACGGCCTGTGATGAGTTCCGCGAGGAGCCAGTCCGTCGCGACAGAAGGTCATATGGTGCAGTTGCGAAGGAACGTCAAGTGAAAATGGTGCAATGCACAAAAGTTCACAAAATCGTTGACGGGTTGTTTACCCACACGAAACCGAAATGGCGCATGTTAGCCTTCTCGTCAGCGTCGCGTGGTGGGGCCGCCGTCGCGCTAAATGTCTTGTGAGGCCTGTCTTTGCCGCTTTACGCCCTGATCCGTCGCGGACTCCTGTCGCTGCTGCTGGTCGTCGCCGTGACGATGACGCCGGCGACCCCGCCGCACGCCCAGTCGGCGGACAATGCGCGCTACGCCGCGATCGTAGTGGATGCCGAGTCGGGCGAAGTGCTGTTCGCGCGCCATGCCGACAGCCGCCGCTATCCCGCCTCCATCACCAAGGTGATGACGCTTTATCTGACGTTCGAGGCCTTGGCCGAAGGCAAGGTCAAGCTGGACGACGTTCTGACCGTCTCACCCCATGCCGCCAGCCAGCCGCCCTCGAAACTGGGCCTCGCCGCGGGCCAGACCATTTCACTCGACGACGCCATGCGCGCCACGGCCGTGCGTAGCGCCAACGACATGGCCGTGGCCCTGGCCGAACATATCGGCGGCTCCGAGTCGCGGTTCACCGCCCAGATGACGCTGAAGGCCCGCGAGCTGGGCATGACCCAGACCCGCTACGTCAACGCCAACGGCCTGCCCGACGCCCGTCAGCTGACCTCGGCGCGCGACCTGGCCATCCTGGCCCGGGCCATCATGCGCGACTATCCGCAGTACTACCGCTATTTCGGCCTGCATGACTGGGCCTACAACGGTCGCGACTATCGCAACACCAACGGCCTGCTGCGCGGCGGCGCCGGCTATGACGGCATGAAGACCGGCTACACCAACGCCTCGGGCTACAATCTGGCGGCATCGGCGGTGCGCGACGGCCGCCGCATCATCACTATAGTTCTGGGCGGGCGATCGACCGCCAGCCGCAACGCCCACGTCGCCGCCCTGATGGATACCGGCTTCGATGTCGAGCGCGCCCGCGCACGCGGCGAGACGATCCAGGTGGCCCAGACCTTCTTCGAGGCGCGCGGCTTCGGCATTGGTCCGGACAGCAACGGCCCGATCGAATACGCCGCCGTCGCCGATGACGAGGACGACGAGACCGGCGCCGGGTCCAGCGCCCCGCCGTCGGGCTATGTAGCCTACGCCGCCCTGCCCGCCAGTCCGGCCCCGCCGGCCCGCGTGACGCCGCCGCCCTCCGAGCGCGCCGCCGCCGTCGAGCGACCCGCCGATGTGACCGCCATCCTCAACGGCGGGTCCTCCGT
>JALYPS010000334.1 GCA_030856285.1 Pseudomonadota bacterium | reverse complement strand
CTCGAGCTGCGCCCGTGGCGGAAATACGGCGCGGAAGGCCCCCGCTCCTTGTCGCTGAGTCCGGCTTGGATTACCCCGGAGACTGGACTTACCGCGCTCCATAGAAGGGTGCGGTCCAGGGATCAGGAAACGCTGCGGCCCCGCAACATGCGGGAGTCCGCCAAATCGGGGAGCCGTGCATGCGCCTTACCAACCTTCTTCGCACCACTGTGTCGGCCGCTGTGGTCGGGGCCTGCGCCTTCGGCTTCGCCGGCGTCGCTTCCGCCCAGGAACAGGACGGACCGCAGACCATCGACGACATCATCGTCACCGCCCAGAAGCGCGAACAGAACCTTCAGGACGTGCCGATCGTGGTCACCAGCCTGTCGGCCGAGACCCTGCAGGACGCCGGCGTTCGCGACATCAAGGACCTGCAGATCCTGACCCCCGGCATGACCGTCACCTCGACGTCGTCGGAAGCCTCGACCACCGCCCGTATCCGCGGCGTTGGCACGGTCGGCGACAACCCCGGTCTGGAAAGCTCGGTCGGCGTGGTCATCGACGGCGTCTATCGCTCGCGCAACTCGGTCGGCTTCGGCGATCTGGGCGAAATGCAACGCATCGAGGTTCTGAAGGGACCCCAAGGCACGCTGTTCGGCAAGAACACCTCGGCCGGCGTCATCAACATCATCACCGAAGCGCCGTCGTTCACGCCGGAGTTCAACGCCGAACTGAACGTCGGCAACTACGGCGCCATGGGCGCTTCGGGTTCGGTCTCCGGCCCGATCAGTGACACGCTCGCCTTCCGCCTCTACGCCGGTCGCCGGGTCCGCGACGGCTTCATGAACATCGACACCGGTGACGGCCCGCGGCCTGAGACCACGGACAACAACCAGGATTTCGGCACCGTCCGCGGCCAGCTGCTGTGGCTGCCCAGCGACAACGTCTCGTTCCGGCTGATCGCCGACTATTCGTCGCGGGATGAGTTCTGCTGCGTCGGCACCCAGATCCGCACCGGCCCGACCTATCCTTTCATCGACGGCCTCTCGGTCGGCACCGGCCAGCGCCCGCCGGCCGCCGGCTTCGGCCCGCTGCCCTTCTCGCGCACCGGCTACGCCAATCGCTCCGACTATCAGGAAGTCGAGGACCGGGGCCTGTCGCTCGAGGCCAATATCGACCTGCCCGGCATCAACGGCGCCCTGACCTCGGTCACCTCGTGGCGTCAGTGGGAGTCTGTGCTCGGTCAGGACATCGACTACACCGGCGCCGACCTCCTGTACCGCGTCAATGACGGCGACTACGGCTACTCGGTCGATAACCTGACCCAGGAATTCCGTCTGGCCGGCTCCAATGACCGCTTCGACTGGCTGGTCGGCGTGTTTGCTACCTCGGAAGACATCGAGCGTTACGACAGCTATTATCTGGGCGCTGACTATACGCCCTACATATCGTTCCTGCTCAGCGCCCGCCTGAACGCGGCCAACCCGGCCCTGCCGATCAGCCCCAACACCGTCGGTTGCTACACCCGGGCGGCTCAGACGGCGCCCGGCTTCGGCGCGTGCCTCGGCACCGGCGGCGCTGTCAGCGGCGGCGGCCCCGGCTTCACCGTCGGTCAGGGCGTCGAGGACGTCTATGACCAGGAGTCGACCTCCTACGCCCTGTTCACCAACAACACCTGGCATGTCACCGAGCAGTTCGACATCACCCTGGGCCTTCGCTACACCCTGGATGACAAGAGCCTCCGCGGGCTTCAGACCAACGTCAACGGCAACGGCGCCACCTGCTCGGCCGCCTTGGGCAACGCCGCCGCCATCGGCGCTGTCCTCGGCGCATCGACTCCGACGCTCCTGGGCACCTTCTGCCTGCCCTGGACGAACTCGGCCTACAACAACCGCAGCGTTTCGGAGAGCTTCGACGACGGCGAGCTGAGCGGCACCATCAAGGCCGCCTTCCGCCTGAATCCCTCGATCCTGACCTATGTGTCGTATGCCCGCGGCTACAAGAGCTTCGGCTACAACCTCGACCGCGTGCAGACGGGCATCACGCCCAACGCCTCGCTGTTCTTCCCGTCGGAAGTGGTCGACAGCTACGAAGCCGGCGTGAAGATGACGCTGCTGGGCCGGACCCTGCTGCTGAACGCCACCTACTTCGACCAGACGTTCGAGGACTTCCAGCTCAACACCTTCCTCGGCACCGCCTTCGTGGTGGAGTCGATCCCCGAGCTGACCTCGCGCGGCGTCGATGCCGACATGATCTGGTTCACCCCGATCGAGGGCCTGAGCTTCCAGGGCGGCGTCACCTACACCGACGCCCAGTACGGAAACTTCACCGCCGCCGATCTGTCCAGCCCGGGCAACTTCCCGCAGCTCTCGCTGCTGCCGGGCGCCCGCGCCTCGTTCGCTCCCGAATGGTCGGCCACCGGTTCGGTCAACTTTGACCGCAATATCGGACGCGGCCTGCGCGCCGGCTTCAGCCTCGCGGCCAAATATATGGGCGACTACAACACCGGCTCCGACCTGCTGCCCTACAAGCTGCAGGAGGCCTTCACGACCATGAACGGCCGCATCATGCTCGGCACCGAGGACGAGCGCTGGACCGCTGAGCTCTGGGTCCAGAACCTGACGGACGAAGAGTACATCCAGGTCGCCTACAACGCTCCGCTGCAAGGCTCGGCGTTCCAGACGACCGTCCAGCCGAACGGCACCTTCTACAACCCCGCGCTGGACACCCAGACCTACGACGCCTTCCTGGGC
>JALYPS010000322.1 GCA_030856285.1 Pseudomonadota bacterium | reverse complement strand
GGCTGATCGCAGCGTCCGCCGGCAGCGCGGCAGAGTCCACGCCCACGGCCGCGGTCGCCGCCACGGAACGTCCGACCGGACCGTCTCCGCGGCCGCGCCACACCCTCGCCGACGAACTGCTCGCGGGCGAACCCTGTCCCGGCTGCGGGCTGCGCCCGGCCGACGTCGATCGCTTCTGCGAGGCCTGCGGCCGCGAGCTCGCCGGCGGTCGGGGACGCTGAGCCGCTGGTGGACGCGTCCGCAGGTTCGCGGGTTTCCGGCGCCCGATCCGCGCCTGACGGCCGGGCATCCGCAAAAACCTCGCCGAACTTCCGGCCACGTCTGCCTAGATGACTGGTTCAACGGCCTGGGCTGGGGAGCGCGATCGGCGCGGTCGGAAGGTCTCAACCGGGTTCGCATCGCTCATGTAGTCACATCGCGTGCACGCGTGACCTTGCCGGCGTCTGCACGGCGACCGGGGTCACGTCTGCACGTATGTCGTGCAGCATTGACCACACTGGCGGCGTGGGGACAAGCGGGGTCAATCGTGCATGCCGATCGGCTCACCGCGCGCTGCGTGGCCCGCCGGCACGACGTCATCGCGCGGCGAGCTCGACCGGTAGGGATCCGACACGAGGCCCTTCGGCTCCGCCGTGCTCGCCTACCGCCATTTCCATCAGGTCGCTTTGGAGGAGGCGTGCCGGCTGGGGCGCGTGGGCGGCGAGCAGTCCCACCATCGGTTACGTCTGTAGGAATGGTATAGCTGGGGCGCCGGGCCCTCGCTGAAGAAGCGGTCGGCGATCGCGGCGCTGATGGTCGTCGGTCTGTTCGCCCAGCCCCGTCGGCCGCGCCGCGTGACGCCGTCGGCGCCAGCAACGAAGGTACGCACCAACAACGGCAGAATCGAACTGCGCGCCGCACCCGACCGATGACCGCGGCGGCGGCGCGGTCCCCAGCGCCGCGTCGTCGCGATTGCCTGCGCCAGTCGCCGAGCCCATCATCGCGTTGGCGATCGGCGCGCGTATCCTCCGCATCACCTGGCAGGCTGGCACACCGCTACCGGCCATGACCACCACCAGCCTGGCCTTGCCCGTGGCCGACGTCCGCCTGCTCGCCCGCTTCGCCTATCTCGCAGTGGCCGCCGCCCTGGCCACGATCGCGCTCAAGACGCTCGCATGGCGCCTGACCGGCTCGGCGGGACTGCTCTCCGACGCCCTTGAGTCAGTAGTCAACCTCGCCGCCGCCGTGCTCGCCGTCGTGGTGTTGCGCTGGTCGGCCAAACCACCCGACGACGAGCACACCTACGGCCACGCCAAGGCCGAATACGTCTCGGCCGGTGCCGAAGGCGCGATGATCCTGATCGCCGCCGCCAGCATCGCTTGGATCGCCATCGAGCGCCTCATCTCCCCAGCTCCGCTGCAGGACATCGGCATCGGTCTGGTGATCTCTGTCGGCGCGTCGCTGATCAACCTCGCCGTCGGCCTCGCGCTGCTGCGCGCCGGCGGCCAACACCGCTCTGTGACGCTCGAGGCCGACGGACGCCACCTCCTCACCGACGTCTGGACCTCAATCGGCGTCGTCGTCGGCGTCGCCGCCGCCGCGCTCACCGGGTGGGAGCGCCTGGACCCGATCATCGCCCTCGCCGTCAACATCATCATCACTGGCGTCGGACTCGTGCGCCGCTTCACCGGCGGCCTGCTAGACCGCGCGCTGCCTGAAGACGAACGCGCCGCCATTCAACGCGTCCTCGACGACGTCGACGGCACCACCGTCCGCTTTCATGCCCTACGCACCCGCCAGGCTGGCCGCCGCTCATTTGCCTCCGTGCACGTCCTCGTTCCCGGCGACTGGACCGTCCAGCGCGGCCACGACCTCCTCGAACGCGTCGAAGCCGCCCTCCGCGACACCGTCCCGGGACTTGTCGTCTTCACCCATCTCGAACCGCTCGAAGACCCCGCCTCACACGCCGACGCCGACCTCGACCGCACGCCCCCGCCAGCCGACGCCGAGGAACCGCGCGTCCACACTCCAAGGCGAACCTCCTGACCCCCGCCACCGCCATCCCCGAAAGTCGCCCATCAGCGTGGGCCGGGCGACGCCCCATGAGTTCATCGTTCGCATCATCTAGTGGTTCGTCCTGCAATTTCGTGCCCGAGTGGGGGTTTGTGGCGTTGTTGTTGAAGGCCTTGCCGACATGTTCGGCGAGGATGGGAGTAGCGATGCGGGCGGGGGTGGGCAAGCGGGTGCGAGT
>JALYPS010000404.1 GCA_030856285.1 Pseudomonadota bacterium | reverse complement strand
CGAGGCCGTTCTCGGCATGGTCATAGGTGGTGACGGCGATGAATTTGGCGGTGCGCCTCAGTCGTCCGTGCATGTCGGAGCGGAAGTTGGAGTGGTCCCAGACTTCGGCCAGCACCGCCGGATGCAGCATCTGCAGCAGCAGGCCCGAGACCCCGCCAATCATCATGGTGACGATGTCGCCATTGACCCGCCATGCGACGGAGTCCGGGGCGAACAGGGCGTCGGCGCGGCGCAGGATCGGTCGCTCGCCCTTCGAGGCGTCATTAAACAGGTCGGTGATGCGGCGGCGGATGGCGACCTTGGCGGGTTCGGTGAGAGGGCGCATGCGGCGGCGTTCGGCTTTCAGTCTCGCGCGATCGAGACGATGAGCGGCAGGTGATCTGATCCCACGCCAGGACCCACCCTGGCCGAGGCGCGGAGGTCGGACGTCACGAAGGCATGGTCGATGGGCAGACCCAGCACCGGCAGCGAAGAGAACCAGGTCGACGTCACAGCCGGCGAAAGTCGAACCATCTTCGCCGAGACGGCGCGAAGGCGGATTGACCACGGAGTCGCATTCATGTCGCCAATGACGAGGGTGTGGCCCGGCGACGCTTCCTGAATTGCGGCGGCCATCATGAGGTTGCTCGCATGGAGACGGGCCGGTGTCGCGGCCACCGGCGGATGCATGGCGACGATCCTGATCTCGCTCGTTCCGACCATCGAGATCGGGTAGACGCCTTCGGGCAGTTCAGGCCGGGCAAGCTCCGTCAGCGGGCGCCGGCTGAAAACCACAGCCCCGTGCTCAGCCGGGTCCAGAGCGCCATAGACGAAAGGGTAGTCGGACAGGGTTCGGCCGGTTCTCTCCGAATCGGTCGGCGGTTCCGCGAGGATGATGATATCGGCGGCCTCTTTGCGGGCCAGGACGGCCAGTCGTTCCACCACTCCGTTGGTCCTGAAGACGTTGCACCAGACGACCGTCAGCGCCGGTCGCGTGACGGCAGACGGACCTTTCGAGAACAGCTCCGGCGTTGTCGCCAGCAAAGCGGCCACCACCAGAGCCGCCATGCCCGCAGGGGCGTAGCGACCGACCGTGACGGCCGCACAGCCGAAGGCGACGACGAGGACGATGACCTGGGGGCGCAGATTGGCGAACAGTTCCAGCGGCGCGATCCTGACGTTCAACAGGGCCGGCAAGGCCGCCAGTAGAATGATCGCGCCTGTGATCCAGAACATGTCCTTTGCCGGGCTCACCAAGATTCGCGGGACGCCGCGTCCCGCCAAGCCTTCAGCGCCTCGAGCGCCCGGATGCTCATCAGCCGCTTCTTCGCGCGGCCCCGTTCCTTGAGCGGGATCTTGACGCCGGCATCGTCGACCTTGGGCGCTTCCAGCGGCGGGAGCAGGCCGTAGTTGATGTTCATCGGCTGGAATTTGGAGATGCCGCCGGGACCGTCGAGGTGGCCGCCGGTGATGTGTTCGACCAGGGCGCCCATGGCGGTGTGGACAGGCGGGGCTTCGATCGGGCGGCCCAGTCGTTCGGCGGCGGCGAGGCGGCCGGTCAGCAGGCCCATGGCGGCGCTTTCGACATACCCTTCGACGCCCGTGACCTGACCGGCGAAGCGCAGGCGGGGCATGGCCTTGAGGCGCAGCTGTCGGTCGAGCAGTTTCGGGCTGTTCAGGAAGGTGTTGCGGTGCAAGCCGCCGAGGCGGGCGAACTGGGCGTCCTGCAGGCCCGGGATCATGCGGAACACCTCGGCCTGGGCGCCGTGTTTCAGCTTCGTCTGGAAGCCGACCATGTTGAACAGGGTGCCCAGGGCATTGTCCTGACGCAGCTGGACGATGGCGTAGGCCTTGACCTGCGGGTCGCGCGGGTTGGTCAGGCCGACGGGCTTCATCGGGCCGTGGCGCAGGGTCTCGCGGCCGCGTTCGGCCATGACCTCAATGGGCAGGCAGCCGTCGAAATAGGGGACGTTCTCCCAGTCCTTGAACTCGGCTTTGGGACCATTCAGCAGGGCGTCGATGAAGGCCTCGTACTGTTCACGGTTCATCGGGCAGTTGACGTAGGCGGCGGCGTCTCCGCCCGGGCCTTCCTTGTCGTAGCGCGACTGGCGCCAGGCGATGTCGAAGTCGATGGTTTCGGCGTGGACGATGGGGGCGATGGCGTCGAAGAAGCTGAGCGCGTCTTCGCCGGTCAGGTCGAGGATGGCGGCGGCCAGGGCGGGGGAGGTCAGGGGGCCGGTGGCGACAATGACATTGTCCCAGTCCGCGGGCGGCAGGCCGGCGATCTCCTCGCGGACGATGGTGACAAGCGGGTGGGCTTCGAGCTTCGCCGTGACGGCCTGGGAGAAGCCATCGCGGTCGACGGCGAGGGCGCCGCCGGCGGGCACCTGATGGGCGTCGCCGCAGCTCATGATGATGGAGTCGAGCGCCCGCATCTCGGCGTGGAGCAGGCCGACGGCGTTGTGCTCCCAGTCGTCGGACCGGAAGGAGTTGGAACAGACCAGCTCGGCGAGGCCGTCGGTATGGTGGGCGTCGGTCTTCACGCCGGGCACGCCGCGCATCTCGTGCAGAACGACGGGCACGCCCGCCGAGGCGATCTGCCAGGCGGCTTCCGAGCCGGCGAGGCCGCCGCCGATGACATGGATGGGTTGGCAGGTTTCCGTCATGGGCGGCTTCTAGCGGGGCCGAAGGAAAGGGGCTAGCTTGGCCGTGAGCTTGGGGAGGCTGGAATGGCGGGATTTTCAATCGGGACGGCGATCGGCGAGGCGTTTGGCCTCATGCGCCTGCGACCGCTTGCGGTGTTTGTCTGGGGCCTGCTGATGGTGGCGCCCATGTTCCTCGCGATGACTCTGATGTTCCCGGCGATGGTCGAGATATTCGCCAATATGCCCGACCCCGGCACCGGCCACGTTGACGATTCGGCGTTCGCGGAGGGCATGGGCGCACAGATGATCCAGTTCCAACTGGGCTCGCTGCTTGCGAACCTGGGTCAGTACCTGGCGATGGCCGTGGTCTACACGGCCATCTTCCGCGCCATGCTTCGTCCGCGCGAAGCCGGATTCTTCGCGCTGCGTGTCGGCATGGACGAATTGCGCGTCGCGGTAGCGGGGCTGGCCATTGGCATCGGCATCTATGTCGTAATGATCTTCGGCGTCCTGATCTGTGTCGCCCTCGGTTTCGCGCTCTGGGGCCACGGCGAGGTCATGGCGCTCTGGACTGTCGGGATCGTCGGGCTGGCCATGTTCCTGGCCATCTTGTGGGGTCTCGCGCGCGTGAGCCTGATCGCGCCAGCCAGCGTGCTTTACCGTGATTTCGCCTTCGTACAGGGCTGGAAGCTGGCCGCCGGCAAGAGCTGGCCGCTGCTGGGCATGCTGTTGTTGATCTACCTGTTGTTCTTCGCAATCTACGCTGCCGGTATCATCATCGTCACAAGCCTCGTCTTCGCCGGGGCGCCAGCATTGGAGACCGTGAGCCACGACGCCAACCCCTTCGAAGGGGTGAGCGCGTGGATAGCGATCAACTGGCCTTGGGTGGTCTTGGGCGGGCTGGTCGTCTCCTTGGTCTACGGCGTGTTCATGACGCTGATGATCGCGCCATTCGCGTCGGCCTGCCGACAACTCGCCGCATCCGCGGAGCCGCCGCCGTCCGCAGACGAGACTCACTGACACGGACCGTTCGCACGGCGGACGGGATGCACTAGACTGGCCCGATATTCGGGTGGGAGGATTCGATGGCGTTTTCAGCGACAGATGCGGCGTTCGAGGGGTTCAGGGTGGTGCGTCGTCACCCCATGGCCCTGATTTTCTGGGCCCTGTTCTATGCCCTGATCATGGTCGCGGCCTTCGCCGTGATGGGCCCGAACCTGATCGCTTTCGTTACGGCGACCGAACAACTCGAGAAGTCCGGCGCAACCCCCTCGATGGAAGATTTCACGCCGATATTCCAGATGATGGGCGTCATTTTCGCCGTCCTGTTGCCGCTCACCCTGATCGCCAGCGCGATGATCTACGCCGCCGTCTCCCGCTCGGTGTTGCGGCCCGAAGAGAGCGCCTTCGGCTATCTGCGGCTCGGCATGGACGAGGTCCGTGTGCTGGTCGTGTCGCTGGTTCTGTTCTTCGTCTTCATGGCGTTGATGGTCGTCACAAGCGGGATCATCGGCGCGGTGATCGCGATGACGATCGCGGCGGAAATGCCGGCGCTATGGCTGCTGGTCGTGCTGCTCGTCCTGGCCGCAATCGGTCTGTGCATCTGGCTGTGCGTTCGGCTGAGCCTCGCGATTCCGATCACCATGGCCGAACGGCGGATCGCCATCTTTGATTCCTTCGGCTTCACCAGGGGCCGGTTCTGGCCCCTGCTGGGCATGGCGCTGCTGGCGTGGGTCATGAGCATTGTCGTCGGCCTGCTGGGCTCGCTGGTGGCCATGCCGCTGCAGCTGGCGACCGGGGGAGGCATGATGGCTCTGGAAGGTCTGGAAGACGAAAGCCTTCAGGTCATTCTCCAGTCGGCCTGGCCGGCGATCGCCGCCTGGATCGTCATCAATGCGGCCATGTCAGCGCTGCAGGTCGCGGTCGTCTATGCGCCGTTCTCGGCCGCCTATCGCGACATGAGCGCCGGAGCGTCCGACTAGTCGGTATGGCGGGCAGGGGCGAAGCGGGCCGCCTTCGCCCGTCAGCCGTCCCGAACCAAATCTTCCATTCGGGCGCATCCATTCGCGGCCTTGGCAGCCTCATGCCCGGACGGACTCCTGTCCGCAGACCCCTCGCAAGGAGCGCCGCATGACCGGCATTGAACTGTACGCCGAGCGCAAGCGGACGCATCGGCGGACCTGGACGATCGCGGCGATCGTCCTCGGCGTGGTCTTCATGATCGGCGGGCAGTTGGGCGCCTATCTTCCCGCCATTGCAGCGGGTTTCCTCACCCCCGGCGGCGGCGCGGACGGGTGGCCGCAGCTGGCCTATGAGCGCGGCGCGGCTTTTGGTCTCGGTTCGGTTCTCGTCCTGCTC
>JALYPS010000212.1 GCA_030856285.1 Pseudomonadota bacterium | reverse complement strand
GGTCGAGGGAGCCCCGTCGCGCCGCTTCGGCCAAGGGTCAAGCGGCTGGAGCTGGCGCGCCGACGGAGCCGAGGTTCGCGCCCCGGCCGCCGGGCGAGTGGCCTTCGCCGGGCCGTTGAGCGGTTGGGGGCAGGTGGTGATCCTCGACCTCGGCCCCGGCTGGCGCGCGGTGATCTCGGGACTGGAAGAGCTCTCGGTCGAGGCCGGCGACCGGGTGACGGACGGCCAGACCCTGGGCCAGACCGGCGCGGACGGCGAGTCGGCGTTCGAGCTGCGCCGCGATGAACGCCCTATCGATCCGGCGCCGTGGTTGCGTTAGGAGCGAAACCGCTTCCAATCCGCCGATGACGCTGATTTTATCCGGGAATCGCTGATCGGCCACGTTTTCGTCGCCGGTCGGCCCGTAACTGCCTTGTTCAAGAGCCGCCTCCCCGTTCGCTGAAAGAGACCTGATGCGTAAATTGTTGCTGGTTGGCGCCGCCGCCGTGACCCTGGTTGGGCTCGGCGCCGCGACCGCCACGGGCCAGACGCCGCGTAACGAGGCGTTCCGGATGTTGGGCCTGTTCGGGGACGTGCTGGGCATTGTCGAACAGGCCTATGTCGTGCCGGTCGACGACAAGAAGCTGATCGAGGCGGCGCTGCAGGGCATGATGGGGGCCCTCGACCCCCACTCCAACTATCTGCCGCCGGCCGGCTTTGACGAGCTTCAGGAGCGCACCTCGGGCGCCTATTCGGGCGTGGGTCTGACCATCCAGGCCGAAGGCGGCCTTGTGAAGGTCATCTCGCCCATGGACGGCGGGCCAGCCGCCCGCGCCGGCGTCAACGCCGGGGACGTCATCTCCTCCATCGAGGGCCAGAGCGCGGCGGGCCTGACCGTCAGCCAGGTCTCGGAAAAACTGCGCGGGGCCGTCGGCACCTCGGTCAAGGTCACCTTCCTGCGGGACGGCGAAGAGCCGCGCGAGGTCACCCTGACGCGCGAGGTCATCAAGATCGACTCCGTCACCGGGCGCATCGAGGGCGACTTCGCCTATCTGCGCGTCTCGACCTTCAATGAGAATACGGGCCGCGAACTGGGCGAGACCATCGCGCGGCTCAAGGCCGAGAACCCCGGCATCAAGGGCTATGTGCTGGACCTGCGCAACAATGGCGGGGGTCTTCTGGACGCGGCCATCGCCGTGTCGGACGCCTTCCTCGAGCGGGGCGAGATCGTGAGCCAGCGCGGGCGCAAGGCCGACCAGATCCAGCGCTATGGCGCGCGGCCGGGCGACCTGACCGGCGGCCTGCCTCTGGTGGTGCTGATCAACTACGGCTCGGCTTCGGCCTCCGAGATCGTCGCCGGCGCCCTGAAGGATCACCAGCGGGCGACGATTGTCGGCCTGACCAGCTTCGGCAAGGGTTCGGTCCAGACCGTCATTCCGCTGCGCAACGGCGCGGACGGCGCCCTGTCGATCACCACGGCCCGCTATTTCACGCCGTCGGGCGCCTCCATCCAGAAGATCGGCATCGAGCCCGATCTGGAAGTGTCCCGGTCACTGGCCGAGGCGCGGATCGTGTCGCGGTCGAACTTCATCTATTCCGAGGCCGCTTACGCCACCGCGCTGGACGCTTCGATCGGGGCCGAGCGCAAGGGGCCGCACACCCCGCACGAGGCCCCCGGCGAGGGCTGGCCCGAGGACAAGGACTATCAGCTGGAGCGGGCCTTCGACGTGCTGCGCGCCGGCGGAAACCTGGCCCAGCTGGCCGCGGCGCCCGAGGGCATTGTGGTGACCGCGCCGGGCACAGCCCTGGCCGCGGCCGAGCCGGAGCCCGCGCCGGAAAACTGACGCGAAAACGGACGGCGGATGCCTAACGGCGCGTTAGGCTTTCTTAACCGACGCCCGCCACTGTGAGCCTTGAAGGAGTCCGCTTCGCGGACCCCCGTTCGAGCGTCCAGTCCTGCCATGTTCGCCAAGCGCCAGTCTGTCCTCGCCACCACCGCCGGAGCGCCCCCGGTGCGCCGGTCGTTGCGGGAAAACCTCGGCCCCGTCGGCCGCATCCTGAAGAAGCCGCCCGTCGCCGTCGCCAGCGCCGGCCTGCTTCTGCTCGGCGCCGCCGCCCTGTTCGTCACGGTGCTGGGCGACCCCCGCGCCGGCGCCCCCTCGGCCCGCGCCGCGCTGAAGCGCGAAATCATCGCGGCCGCTCCGCCGCCGACCGGTCTGGATGCCTTCTCGGTCGGCGCCTACGGCTCCTGGCAGGACCTGGTCGGCGAAGGCGGCGCCGCCGTCGATCCAGCCCTCGGCGGCGAGGCCGTCATCACCCTGCCCAACGGC
>JALYPS010000199.1 GCA_030856285.1 Pseudomonadota bacterium | reverse complement strand
TCCACCTCGGCATCGCCGCCCAGACGCCGAACGGCCTGATGGTCCCGGTGGTCCGTCACGCCGAGGCCCGCGATCCCTACGACACCGCCCTCGAAATCGCCCGTGTCTCCGGCGCGGCCAAGGACGGCTCGGCCAAACGCGACGAACTCAGCGGCTCGACCATCACCATCACCTCGCTCGGCACGCTGGGCGGCGTAGTCCACACCCCGATCATCAACCACCCCGAGGTCGCCATCGTCGGCCCCAACAAAATCGCCGAACGCGTCGTCGTGAAAGATGGCCAGATGGTCGTCCGCAAGATGATGAACCTGTCCTCCAGCTTCGATCACCGCATCGTCGACGGCCATGACGCGGCGGTGTTCGTGCAGCGCATCAAGGGTCTGCTTGAGCATCCCGCGACGCTGTGGATGGTTTAGGCGGATGACGGCGCTGCGCACGCTCGGACTCGGAGTTTTCGCTGCGACGATGTGGGCCGGCGCCGCCTTGGCATGTTCGCCTCCCCCCGGAGACGTCAGAGCGCTATTTGAGCGGGAGGAACGCACTTATCTGGAGGAAGTGACTTCGATTTATCAGGGAGTCATGATCGATGTCGTCGGTCGCCAGGACGAGCCGCTGATCACCTTCACTGTGCGGAAAACTGCAGACGTCTGGGGCGAGCCGGGTCCGCGGCGTTGGGGGTTGCGCTTTGTGACCGGCAGCTGCGCCAAATATTTCCCGTTCCTGATCGACTGGGACGAAGGTCAGGAGCCGCGAAACGGAATGCCGGTCACGATCTTCGTTACGCGGGCGGCCAGAGCAAATCCTGAACTGCTTTATATTCAGCCGTCCGGCCCAGACGCGGAAGCGATGGTCGACCGATGGCGCGCTCTCCGTAGAAGCGAGACCGAATGACCCAGACCCTCACCACCAAAGTCCTGATCATCGGCGCCGGCACCGGCGGCTATGTTGCCGGCATCCGTTGCGGCCAGCTGGGGCTGGATGCCGTGCTGGTCGACGGCGGCGGCGGCCTCGGCGGCACCTGCCTGAACGTCGGCTGCATCCCGTCCAAGGCCATCATCCACGCCGCCTCGAAATTCGAGACGGTCAGCAAGGCCGCCGCCGGCGGCACGCTCGGCATCACGGCGTCCAAGCCCGCCATCGACCTGGCCCAGACCACGGCGTGGAAGGACGGCATCGTCAGAAAACTGAACAACGGCGTCGCCGCCCTGCTGAAGAAGTCGAAGGTCAAGGTCATCAAGGGCTGGGCCAATTTCACCGACGCCAAGACCTGCACGGTCAAGACCGCTGACGGCGACATCGTCATCAGCGCCGAACACGTCATCCTCGCCACCGGCTCCGAGCCGGTCGAACTGCCCTTCCTCAAATTCGGCGGCGACGTCATCTCCTCGACCGAGGCGCTATCGCTGGACAAGGTTCCGAACAAGCTGGTCGTGGTCGGCGGGGGCTATATCGGCCTCGAACTCGGCATCGCCTTCCGCAAGCTGGGGGCCGAGGTGGCCATTGTCGAAATGGCCGACCGACTTCTGCCGCTCTACGACAAGGCCCTGACCGACCCGGTCCAGAAATGGCTGGAGAAGCACGGCGTCGAACTGCATCTCGGCGCCAGGGCCGGGTCGTTCGAGAAGGGCCAGCTCAACATCACGACAAAGGACGGCGCCGCCCTCAAGCTGAAGGCCGACAAGGTCCTCGTCACCGTCGGCCGCAAGCCCCGCACCCAGGGCTGGGGTCTGGAAAACATGGGCGTGGCCATGGCCGGGCCGTTCGTGAAGATCGATGATCGTTGCGCCACCTCCATGCGCAATGTCTGGGCCGTCGGCGACCTGACCGGCGAACCCATGTTGGCCCACAAGGGCTCGGCCCAGGGCGAGGTCGTGGCCGAGATCATCGCCGGTCACGACAAGCGCTTCGATCCCGTCACCATCGCCGCCGTCTGTTTCACCGAGCCCGAGATCGTCTCCGCCGGCCTCGGCCCGCTGGACGTCGAGGGCCGCGACGACGTCATCACCGCCGTCTTCCCCCTGGCCGCCATCGGCCGCGCCCTCGCCATCGAGGCCGGCGAGGACGGCGGCTTCGTGCGGGTGCTGGCGTCGAAGTCCGATCACCGTCTGCTGGGCGTCCAGGCCGTCGGCCAGCACGTCGCCGAAATGTCCAACAGCTTCGCCCAGATGCTCGAGATGGGCGCGGTGCTGGAAGACGTGGCCGGGGTGA
>JALYPS010000195.1 GCA_030856285.1 Pseudomonadota bacterium | reverse complement strand
GCCGGTCGCCTTTAATCTCGCCGGGCCGGCTTCTGGCGGCGATCGCGGCTTAACGGGCGCCCCCGATGAGTGGACCCGCAGACCCGCTTTCGCGCGGGACGGCCCTTGACCGCGTATCGACCTCGGTATATATACCCCCCAGGGGTATAGAGGACCCGTCGATGGATCATGACCACGAGCCCGAGCGCCGCGAGGCCAAGGTGAAGCGCCTGAACCGCATCGCGGGCCAGGTGCAGGGCGTCGCGCGCATGGTGGCCGAGGATCGCTACTGCATCGACGTCCTGACCCAGGTGCAGGCGATCAAGGCCGCGCTGGCGCGCGCCGAGGCGGAGATCCTTCGCGACCACGCCGCCCATTGCGTCCACGAGGCCATCCGGGCCGGGGACGCCCAGGCCACCCGACAAAAACTCGACGAGCTGGTCGACCTGTTCGACCGCGCCCGTCGCTGACCACGAGGAGTCCACATCATGGCGACCATCACGACAGACCTGCCCGGCGCCACGGCCGGCGCCATGGCGGGCCAGGCCCGCAAGGCGGTCATCTACCGGATGGCGACGCCCGAGCACCTCTGCCCCTCTGGGCTCAAGGCGCTGGACCTGCTCAAGCGCCACGGCTTCGCGGTGGAGGACCGCCCCTTGCCGACGCGCGAGGCGACGGACGCCTTCAAGGCGGAGCACGGCGTGGCGACCACGCCGCAGGTGTGGATCGAGGGCGCGCGCATCGGCGGCCACGACGATCTGCGCCGCCGCCTCGGCCTCGCCGTTCACGACCCCAAGGCGCTCACCTACACGCCGGTGATCGCCATCTTCGGCATGGCGCTCGCGCTCGCGCTCGCTGTGGCCTGGGGGACGATGGGGGGCGCGGCGGCGCTCCCGACCTCGCACACGCTCCAGCTTTTTCTGGGCTTCGCCACCGCGCTCCTCGCGCTCCAGAAGCTGCGCGACGTGGAGGGCTTCAGCAACGGGTTCCTCGGCTATGACCTGCTCGCCCAGCGGTGGCCCCGCTACGCCTATGTCTATCCCTGGGCCGAGGCCCTGGTCGGCCTCCTGATGATCGCCGGGGCCGCCGTCTGGCTGATGGCGCCGGTGGCCCTGGCGATCGGCGGCGTTGGTGCTGTGTCGGTGTTCAAGGCCGTCTACCTCGACCGGCGCGCGCTGAAATGCGCCTGCGTGGGCGGCCAGTCCAACGTGCCGCTGGGCTTCGTGTCGCTCACCGAGAACCTGATCATGATCGGCATGGCCGTCTGGATGGCGCTGGCCATGTGAGCTGCGGGGCCGGCCCGCCCTGTTTCGACCGACCCGAGGAGGAGACTGCCATGAGGACGATCACGACCCTGCTCGCCGCCGCCGCGCTTGCCGCCGGCGCCGGCCTGGCCCCGGCCCAGGAGGCCGGCGACGACAGCATGGAGGGCATGGACCACTCCGCCATGGACCAGATGATGCAGGCGATGAACGCCCTGATGCAGGGCATGGAGGGCATGGAATCCTCGGGCATGGTGGACGCCGACTTCCTCCTGATGATGATCCCGCACCACCGTTCGGCCATCGACATGGCGCGCGTGGAGCTGGAGCGGGGAGAGGACGCGGCGACCCGCGCCCTGGCGCAGGAGATCATCGACGCTCAGGAGGCCGAGATCGCCGAGATGCGGTCGATGCTCGAAGCCATGGGCGTGGCGCCCCCGGCGCCGGCGGAGTAATACCAGCCCGCAT
Organism: Pseudomonadota bacterium; assembly: GCA_030856285.1. Classification (GTDB taxonomy): domain Bacteria; phylum Pseudomonadota; class Alphaproteobacteria; order Caulobacterales; family Caulobacteraceae; genus Brevundimonas. The sequence continues at coordinate 1,967 of JALYPS010000195.1, read as the reverse complement.
TGATCAGAACCCTTCGGCCCAGGCGCGTCGTCCGATCGACCGGATGCGCCATTTCCGAATTTTGCCTCGATGTCGGAAATGAGCGCCTGACGCCTCTGGAACACTGCGGATCGGCTGATCCCGAGGCGATGTGCGATCTCGGCCTAACGCTTTGGCGGATAGTCCAGCCAGAGCCATTTCGCAATCATCCGGTCGTTGTGACGCCGAAATTTGCGGACCGATTGCACCGCCGCGAGCGGCCAGAAGTCCGAAATTGGCTTCCCGACCGCCTTCCACGCCTTCTCCCATTGCGTCGGCGCTGGAGGCTTCGGCGACGGCCGAGGGGCCTTCCGGATGTCGATGATGCCGTTCTGCTCCGGCGCGCGGAAGAGCGCCGTCACATGTCCGCGGATCCGGTGCGCCAGATATGTGGCGAAGCCGGCGCCGCGCCCGGGATCGAAGCGCTCGATCGTGTTGAGGATCAGGAGCTGCGCGTCACTGCGGCCTGGTCCTCATCGACGTTCTTCCGACGGGCGTGAAAGCGAGCGACCTCATCTGCGTAACGCCAGAAGCCGCGCATCAACGCGTTCCGGACCGCCTCGTCTCCGGTTTTCGCACGAATGACGAGCGCCGTTGCCTCCCGAGCATCGGCCTTATGGCTGGGATGAAAGCTTGGCGTCATTCCACCGCGAAGACCTGTCCGGTATCGAGGCGCTTCACAAAGGTCACGCGCGCGCCATCCCAATGATAGGCGAAATGGCTCCCCTGAACGGGTATCGGGACAACGTCCGGCCAGAAAGCGGCGATGCAGGATCCCCCCTGCTGCCTGACGCTGGGATAAACGATCCCGTCTGATCCGAGCCGTCGCAGCGCCGCCCCAATTGTCTGCCCGGCGGAATAATCCTCGGGACGAAGAACTTCCGCCATTCCGGAAAAGTCGTGCAGCCTGGCGTCGATCGAGCCGATCAGGGCGCGAAACTGGGACGTCCAGCCGGGTTCCTCGCCTGTTGCCCGCATCGCGCGCTCATGGTGATGAATTGTCTCTGCAAGCGCCACGTCCTCGCTGTCGCCGGCATAATAGACGCCGAAAGAGCCATCGGCGAACCGGCTTGGCCTGAAGGGGGAGCAATGGACGAAGGGCGCCATGACCCAGCTCGAGCCGGGACCCGCCACCCTTCGCCCGATGGGGACCTTGGACAGGTCGCCGATTGCAAGATTGACCCTTGGATTGAGCTTGGCCTCGGCCGAAGCGATGGCCTCCCAGTCTGCAGGGTCCGCGATGTCCTCAAACAGATCGATGGGAGGAAAGATCGACCGAATGATCCGGAAGGTTTTTGGCCAGACAACCTGTCGAGCAACGGCTTTGTCAGCGTTGGCGCTCACCAGGCGCCGCGTTCGGCGTCCAGATAGGTCCTGACGTCCACGAGATCGGTGATCTGGCCCTGGAGCATCACCTCGAGCGCGCTCCTGCCTCCGAAGACCGTGTTTGGCTTGCGGATCCAGGCGTAACCGCGCGCAGGATCCTGAAAGACATACCGCAGTCCTTTGTGGATCCCCATCAGGATCGCCATGCGACTCCGCAAGTCGCGATCGATCCGGCCGATGTCACCGGCTTTCCACCGCGCCCATGTACGTTGGGGCAGGCCGCCAAGAAGCTCGCGCGCCTCACCGTCGCTCAGGTTCCAGCGCGCAAAGAGGTTGATGGTGGCGCGCCCGAGCGCACCCGCTTCCTCATCGGTAATATCCGCCTGGTTGGGCGCAGAAACGGTTTTCTGAAGTTCAACAAGGGTCACCATCTTCTCCATTTGGCATCATAGTAGCATATAGATGCCAAATGGCAAGACGCTATCTCGTAGCGGTCGTCGAATTGTCGGGGTTCAGCCGGTCTTCTATGAGGGCGTTGAGCGCGTCGTGCGGTCCTCCTCGACGTCGCCGAGCTCGGCGATGCGGGCGGGGAGGAGCTGGTCGGCGAAGCGGCGGATCTGCTC
>JALYPS010000183.1 GCA_030856285.1 Pseudomonadota bacterium | reverse complement strand
GAGTTCGGTCTAGCTTGCGCCGTCAGCGCCCGCGCGGCGCCATGGGAGAATTTGTCATGCGCCGTTCCGTCATTCTGGCCGCCGTGGCGGTGATGAGCCTGTCGTCGCTGGGCTGCATGGCCGGGATGGGCGCGCCGCCCGCGCTCACGCCGGCCGATTACGCCGCCGTGCTCGCCGCGCCCTCGCGTCCCGCCGACGACCGCGCGCGCGACGAGGCGCGCCACACCGCCGAGACCCTGGCTTTCGCCCGGGTCCGTCCGGGCCAGAAGATCGCCGACATGATCATCGGCGGCGGCTATTTCACCCGCGTCTTCGCCGCCGCCGTCGGGCCGCAAGGCCGCGTGACGGCCTGGCAGCCGGCGGAGTTTATCGCCTTCCAGGCCAGCTATGGAGACAGCCTGACGGCCGTCGACGCCCTGGCCAATGTCGACGGCATCCGCTCGCCGATCGCCACGCCGGACTTCCCGGCCGGGCTGGATCTGGTGTTCACCGCCCAGAACTATCACGACCTGCACCTCAGCATCGCGCCGGCCGACACCGCGTCGCGGGTCAATACGGCTGTGTTCCGGGCCCTGAAACCTGGCGGCCTCTATGTCGTCATCGACCACCATGCCGTGGCCGGCTCGCCCCTGACCTCGGCCAATTCGGTGCACCGGATCGACATAGATGCGGTCAAGCGCGAGGTCATGGCCGCGGGTTTCGTGCTGGACGGCGAGAGCGACGTTCTGGCCAATGCGGCCGATCCCCGGACGGCCAATGTCTTCGACGGCTCCATCCGCGGGCGGACCAGCCAGTTCATGCTGCGCTTCAGGAAGCCGGGCTAAGCAATTTCGCGCCGGGTGCTGGCGAGAGCGCGGGCGAGCGGCTAACCCTCCCGCCAGTTTTATCGGGAGACGACGCCATGACCCACAAGATCGCTTTCATCGGCCTCGGCAACATGGGCGGGGGCATGGCGGCCAATCAGGCGAAGGCCGGCCACGCCGTCGCCGCCTTCGACCTGTCCCAGGCGGCGCTGGACCGCGCCGCCGCCGCAGGCTGCACGCCGGTCGGGTCGGTCACCGAGGCGGTCAAGGACGCCGACGTCATCATCACCATGCTGCCCGCCGGGCCGCATGTGCTGAAGGTCTATTCGGAACAGATCATCGGCGCCGCGCCGACCTCGGCCCTGCTGCTGGACTGTTCGACCATCGACGTCGACACGGCGCGCAAGGTGGCGGGGCTGGCCAGGGACGCCGGCTACGCCTTCGCCGACGCGCCGGTCTCGGGCGGGACCATGGCGGCGGACGCGGGGACCCTGGCCTTCATGGTCGGCTGCGACGAGCCGGACTTCGCCCGCATCGAGGCGGCGCTGGAGCCGATGAGCCGGGCCAGCTTCCGCGCCGGCGATCACGGGGCGGGGCAGGCGGCCAAGATCTGCAACAACATGATCCTCGGCATCACCATGCTGGGCACCTGCGAGGCGATCGCCCTCGCCGAGAAACTGGGCCTGGACCCGGTGAAGTTCTTCGACATCGCCGCCAAGTCGTCGGGGCAGAGCTGGTCGGTGACGACCTACTATCCGTGGCCGGGCCCGGTGCCGACCGCGCCGTCGAACCGCAACTATGACGGCGGTTTCGCCACGGCCATGATGCTGAAAGATCTGAAACTGGCGCAGGACGCGGCGGCGAAGGCCGGCGCATCCACGCCGCTGGGCGCCCAGACGGAGGCCTTGTTCCAGATGTTCAACGGCCTCGGCTACGGCGGCCGCGACTTCTCCGCCATTTTGCAGATGCTGCGCGGGCAGTTGGACGGCCTGCCGAAGACATAGGCCGCGTCGGCTCGAGAAGGCGGCGCCTTCTGACCGCGGCCAACGCAATTGAGAACCGTTATCAATTAAGGGCTTGCGGCCTTTTGTCCGGTGCGTTTCATGGACAAATCGGACCAATCGGCGCATCACCCGACCATTGATTTCGCGCCGTTCGGGGCTCCAGCGCTTGTTCGACTACCAGGCCGCATTCCAGACCGCTGTCGAGCAGGTCAAGGGCGAAGGGCGCTATCGCGTCTTCGCCGACCTCAAACGCGTGCGCGGCGAGTTCCCCAAGGCCATCCGCCGTCGCGCCGATGGAAGCGAGCAGGACGTCATCGTCTGGTGCTCGAACGACTACCTCGGCATGGGCCAGCATCCGGCCGTGCTCGCGGCCATGCAGGCCGAGATCGAGGCGGTCGGCGCGGGCGCCGGCGGCACGCGCAACATCTCGGGCACGACCCGGTCGGCGGTCGATCTTGAGGCCGAGCTGGCCGCCTGGCACCAGAAGGAAGCGGCCCTGCTGTTCACCTCGGGCTATGTGGCCAATGAGGCGACGCTGACGACGCTGCAGCGCATCCTGCCGGGTCTGATCGTCTTCTCGGACAGTTTGAACCACGCCTCGATGATCGCCGGCATCCGGAACGGCGGCTGCGAGCGGCACATTTACGCCCACAACGATCTGGAACACCTCGAGGCCCTTCTGCGAGACGCGCCGGCCGCCGCGCCCAAGCTGATCGCCTTCGAGAGCGTCTATTCCATGGACGGCGACATCGCCGACCTGGCCGGCACCATCGCCCTCGCCCGCAAATACGGCGCCCTGACCTATCTCGACGAAGTCCATGCGGTCGGCCTGTACGGCGCGACGGGCGCGGGCGTGGCCGAGCGGGATGGACTGCTGGACGGGATCGACATCGTCGAATGCACGCTCGGCAAGGCCATCGGCGTCATGGGCGGCTATATCGCCGCCGACGCCGTGATCATCGACGCCGTGCGCAGCTGGGCCTCGGGCTTCATCTTCACCACCAGCCTGCCGCCGGCCCTGACCGCGGGAGCCC
>JALYPS010000174.1 GCA_030856285.1 Pseudomonadota bacterium | reverse complement strand
GGGCGTCGGGCTGGATGGGTTTTTGCGCGACGCCGTCCATTCCGGCCGCCAGATACTCCGCTTCATCGCGTGGATCGGCGTTGGCCGTAAGGGCCAGGATCGGAATGTCGGCCACGGGCCCGGACAGACCCCGGATCAGTCGGGTGGCCTGGACGCCGTCCATGACGGGCATCTTGATGTCCATCAGAATCAGGTCGAAGGCCCCCGTCTGCAGCCGGTCGATCGCCTCACGCCCGCCCTCGACGGCTTCGGCGCTACAGCCGAACAGTTCGAGCACCTTGCCGGCGACGAAGCGATTGGTGGCGTTGTCGTCCACGATCAGGACATGCAGGGTCGTGTGGGCCGTGGGTTCGGCCATCTGCATGGCGGCCGCCCGCATCTCGCGGCTCGCGCCGGGCAAGGTCAGGGAGAACTGGAAGCGCGCGCCGCCCTGCGGCGAGCGCTCCACCGCGATGGCGCCGTTCATCAATTCCACAATCTGGCGGCAGATGGCCAGGCCGAGGCCGGCGCCCGCGCCTTCGCGGCTGGCATGGCCCGTGTTGAACGGGTCGAATATGGTCTCGACCGCGTCCTCGGGGACGCCCGGACCGCTGTCGTCCACGGTGGCGGTGAGGGCGATCTGGCCGTCCATCTCCCGACTGGCGATGTGAACGGCCACCTCACCGGTCCCGGTGAATTTCAGGGCGTTGCCGATCAGGTTGTTGAACAGCTGTTTGAGCCGCATTTCGTCTCCGGCCACCCAGTCGCGGTCGGCCGTGTCGTGCGTGACCGTCAGGACCAGGTTTTTTTCCTGGGCGCGCGGGCTCCACAGGGCCTTGAGGTCGGCGGCGAGGGATTCGAGGTGAACCGGCGCCGTTTCGAATGTCATCAGCCCCGCCTCCGCGCGCGACATGTCCAGGGCGTCCGTCAGCAGCCGCAACAGGCTCTGGCCGGAGTCCAGAATGGTCCGGGCATAGGGCCGCATGGCTTCCTGGGTGAGTTCACGCTCCATCAGGGCGGCGACGCCGAGGACGCCATTCAGGGGCGTGCGAATCTCATGACTCATGACCGCCAGGAACTCGGACTTGGCGCGGCTGGAGGCCCGGGCCTCGGCCTCCGCTCTGGCGAGGTCGCGGGCGAGGGCGCTCATTGCGTCGGCGCGCCGCCGGTGGATGGCGCTGCCGGCCTGCAACACATGCACTCCGGCGCCGACCCCGACATAACGTCCGCCGGACGTGACCACGAAGCCGTTCAGCAGGCCGCCCAGATTGGCCGCGTCCATGGACTGAAACAGGGTTTCCGCGTCGGCCTCTGCGTCCAGGATGCGCGGCGCCGCGTCCATAAACGCGGCCGCGGGGCGTTTGGCGTACAGGGCGCGTCCGAACTCGGCCGCCATCTTGAGAGTGAACGCATTGCGCTCGATCAGGCCGACGGGCCGCTGCTCGCTGTCGATCACCGCGATGACGAGGGTGTCCGGCTCACTCTGGAAACGGTCGAAAACATCCGCGCCGGGCGTGTCCGGGCCGATGGGCGCAGCCGCACTCGCAAAGTCACCGATCCTGGCCATGTACAACTCCCGACTGACCGTCGGGATAGTCGCCAGCCCTTAACGCCAGCTTTGCCGGGCGTGAATGTTTTTCGATATTCTTTTGAATATCAATCTGCAAGCGGACAAGAAAGGCGATCGAGGAGGGCCGCTGCGAACACGGACAGGGTGTCATCCCGGGCGCCCATGACGATGATCCGGTCGCCGGGGCGGGCCATCTCGATCAGCCGGTCGCCGCACGAATCGCGGGTGGCGAGGGCCTCGGCGTTGCGGCCGGCGGCGCGGACGCCCGAGGCGATGTCCTCGCTGCCGACGGACCGGTCGGTGGTCCCACCGAAATAGACGGGCTCGGGCATCAGCAGGACGTCGTCCTCGCGCATCAGGCCGGCGAAGCCGTCGACGAACTCTGCCTGCATCAGCCGCAAGGGGCCGAAGCCGTGCGGCTGGAACAGGATCAGCAACCGTCCGTCGAAGGCGTGCAGGGTCTTCAGCGTGGCGGCGATCTTGTCCGGGTTATGGGCGAAGTCGTCGATGACGGTGATGTCGTTGGCGGTCCCGACCACCTCCATGCGGCGGCGGATGCCGGCGAACGTCTCCAGCGCGGCCACGGCATGGGCCAGGGGCACGCCGATCGCCCGAACCGCCCCGAGGGCCGCCAGGGCGTTGGCGACATTGTGGGCGCCGGGGACGTTCAGGGTCACCGCGTGCCGCGCCCCGCCGAACTCAGTCAGGGTGAAACGCATGCCGGTCGGCAGGGGCTCGAGGTCGTGAGCGTTCAGGGTGGCCGATTCCTCGCCCAGAGCGAAAGTGATCACCTTGTCGGGCGGCAGGGTCTGGGCGAGGGCTTGGGTCTCGAGATTGTCGAGATTGAGCACCGCCTTGGCCGCCCGGCCGGTGAAGCCGCCAAACAGGTCGCGCAACTCTTCCATCGACTTGTGGTCCAGCGAGATGTTGGAGACCACGGCCACCGTCGGATCGTAGCGGGCGATGGAGCCGTCGGACTCATCGACTTCGGAGACAAACAGCTCGGGCCCGCCGATCAAAGCGCTGGCGAACGGATGGTCGGCGTCGGCGAAATTCTTCATCACCGCGCCGTTCATGACGGTCGGCTCGCGGCCCTCCTGATGGAGGATCCAGGCGATCATGCCGGTAATGGTGGACTTGCCGCTTGTGCCCGCCACGCCGATCGAGGTCGGGGCGGCGTTGAACAGTTGGCTGAGGAGTTCGGGGCGGGTGACAATGCGGGCGCCGGCGCGCTTCGCCGCGCCGATGTCAGGCACTGTGTCCTCGATGGCGCCGGTGGCGACGACGGTCTGGTCCGGGCGCGTGACGCCCGAGCCATCCTGCGGATGCAGGGTCACGCCGTGGGCTTCAAGCCATGCGAATTTCTCCGGCGTGCGGCCCTGATCGCGGGACCGGTCGGAACCCTCGATCCGGCCTCCACGCGCCTGGACGATCATCGCCAGAGGGAGCATTCCCGAGCCGCCGATGCCGCAGAAGAAATAGTCGTCTTGATTCATGAGGGCGAAACCGGGGAATGTCCGGCGGCCTGACTAGCACGGGCGAGGCTGGAGGCCAGCGGCTCAGCATGAAGATCGGCATCGTCAACGCCAGTTCGCGCTTCAACAAGGCGCGCGCCGAGGCCGTCCTGGCCTGGTTCGCGACGAATTTCCCGGACGGCTCGGTTACGGCGGCCTTCCACCCGGCCAGCTTCGGCAAGCACGGCCATTTCGGCGGCGACGACGCCAGCCGGGCCGCGGCCTTCGTCGAATACGCCAATGATCCGCGACTGGACGCGGTGTGGTTCGCGCGCGGCGGCTATGGCGCCTGCCGCATCGCGGAGGCGGTGCTGCCCCGGCTGACGGCGGCGGCGCGCAAGAAGCGGTATCTGGGCTATTCGGACGCCGGCAGCATCCTGGCCCTGCTCTACAAGGCCGGATTTCCGCATATTGCGCACGGACCGATGGCCTCGGACGCGGTGCGCAACGACGCCACGGCCTGGCGGGCGCTGAACTGGCTCAGGTCGGGAGATCCTTCGTCGTGGGAGCCCTCTCTGGCCGACGACCCACGTCCCGCGGTCGGCTTTAATCTCAGCATTCTGGACGCTCTGGTCGGAACGGCGCTGGAACCCGACCTGACCGGCCATGTCCTGATGCTCGAGGACGTGTCGGAGCCGATGTACCGGATCGATCGGATGATGTTTCACCTCACGGGTCAGGCCTCGATCCGCAAGGTGGCGGGCATCCGGATGGGGCGGGTTTCCGACATCGTCGAGAACGATCCCGACTTCGGCCTGACCGCAGAAGAGATCTGCCGCTATTGGTGCGAGCGGTCGGGAATTCCATATCTCGGGACAGCCGATATCGGTCATGACCGCCACAACAAGGTGGTTCCCTTCGGCCACAGGTAGCACGCGACCAGTTCGCGCAAACGGCGAAGCCTGTCGACTCTCTCGTACTTGCCCTGCCAGATACCTGCAGATGGTGCTTAAGTGGTTGTTAACCATGAGTTCGCGGGGCCTTGGGGGATAGGGCGTCCGCGGTGGCGGTCTGGATGGCGTCGGGGGGCGCTGACCGGACCGCCGACCATCGGCCAGTGACCCATCTGCTCGCGCCAATGACCTGAACCGGCGCGACGACTGCGACGCTGGCGCGGGCGGCGAGCAAGCGCCATCTTCGGCGGGCATGAACCGCCGTTCCCTTCTGATCCGCACCGCAGGACTGGCCGCCGTCGTCGGCGGGGCCTGGTGGGCGCGTGAGACCCTGTTGTGGCCGAAGCCGGAGTTAGCCTTCGTCGACAGCGGCGCAACGCCGTGGCTGGCCTATGCCCGGAATGCGCTCGTGCCGACGGTGCGGGTCAGGCTCGGCGTCCGCGAGGTTGTCGCCCTGATTGACAGCGGGGCCCAGTATTCGGTGATCGACCGTGCGCTGGCGGCGGCGTTGCCGTCGGCGGGCCGGTCGCTGTTCGACATGCCCCTGGTGGCCTATGGCGTCGGCGGCCGGGCGCAGGTGGGGCGCGGAACGACGCTAGCCGTCGATCTGCCGGGACTGGCCATTCACGGCCTGCGGGCGGCCATTCTCGATCTGGGGCCGCTGGCGTCGGAGGAAGGGCTTCAGACCCCGCTTATCCTTGGGCAGGACGTGCTCGGCGAAGCGGTTCTGGCGCTGGACCCGCGCCGGCGATACGCGCGGTTGATCCGGCGCGAGGCCTTCGTGCGCCCGCCCGATCTGGCGCCGGCGACGGTGCGGCGCGAGGGCGGCGCGCTGGTCACGGAGGTAACCGTCGAGGGATCGGCGGTCCAGGTCGTGGTCGACACCGGCGCTTCGGCCCTGCTGGGGCTGAGCCGCGAGGCGGCGAATGGCGCGGGGCTGTTGGACGGACGGCCACAGGGCGGCGGGGTCAGCCTGGTGCTGGGCGGTGAGCTGCGTTCAGCCACGGTCGAGGCGCGCACGGTGACCTTTGCGGACCAGCTGTACCGCCGCGTCGCGGTCGGCGTGTTCGATCAGCCCCCGCTACCGAACTTCCCGGGCGGACTGTTGGGGATGGAGGCGTTCAACGGCCGGCGCGTGGCCATGGACCTCGGCACCGGCGCATTGTTCGTGTCGCGTCCGCTGGACCTGACGGTGGGCTGATCCTTACAATCCCTGGAAGGTGTCGCAGGCCGCCGGGTCGCCCGATTCATAGCCGCGCCGCAGCCATTCGACCCGTTGGGCCGAGGAGCCGTGGGTGAAGCCTTCGGGCTGGACCTGACCGCCCTGACGCCGTTGCAGGTTGTCGTCGCCGATGGCCGAGGCGGTCTGCATGCCGGCTTCCAGATCACCCGACTCCAGGGCGACCTCGCCGCCCGAAGCGGCGCCGGCGTTGCGGGCCCAGACGCCCGCATAGCAGTCGGCCTGCAGCTCCAGCGCGACGGAATAGCGGTTGGCCTCGGCTCGGCCTGAGGCGCGCTGTTGCGCCGACTGCACCTGCTGCGAAACCCCGGTCAGGGTCTGGACGTGGTGGCCGTATTCATGGGCGATGACATAGGCCCGGGCGAAGTCAGCGCTGGAGGCACCCAGGTCGGTTTCGAGTTGCGACCAGAAGGACAGGTCGAGGTACACATGGCGATCGGTCGGGCAGTAGAACGGTCCCATCGCCGCCTGGCCGAAGCCGCAGCCCGTCGAGGTGCCCTGTTCGTAGAGGGTCACGGTCGGCGGCTGATAACCCTGGATCTTGGTCTTCCAGACATCGTCGATGTTGGTGCCGACGACATCGACGAAGGCGCCGGCCTGGTCGGAGGGGCTGCCGGCCTTGCCCTCGGAGACGCCCGCGCCACCGAACTGGCTGGCCAGCTGGGTTGTGGTCTGGGGATCAATGCCGAAGACGAAATAGCCGATCGCGGCCAGAACGACGGTCCCAAGGCCGCCTCCGATCATCGCGCCGCCACCCATGCCGCGCCGATCGTCGATGTTTCCACCGCGTCGTCCACCCTGCCACCGCATGTTCGTTCTCCCTCATCCCTGATGCCCAAGCTAGGCCGGAACGCAGGAGGAGGGGAAGGGATGCAGCCTGAAAGGCGAACTCTGTTCCCCGGGTCTAGTCTTGAGGGCGATCCAGCCAGGCGTCGATCTGTCCCACGTCCGACGCGGCGGCGGCGCGACGGCTGGAGGCCGACTGGCGCAGGAGCCGTTCTTCCTCCGGTGAGCGCAATGCACGGGAGGCTGGCGGCTGGATGGGCTCGGGCAGACGCGCGGCCTCGATCCGCTGGCGGTTGAGGCGGGTTTCGATCGCCAGCTGCCCGGCGAAAGCCTCGCGCTGGTCGGCTTGGGCGCGAAGGCGGTCCATTTCGAACCGGTGCTGGTCGGCCTGATAGCGGTCAGGGTGGATCACGGGCGCGTCGGGACGCGGCTGCCACGTCTGGGCCTGCGCCACGGCCGGGGCAATGGCTAGCGCCGTCAGGGCGAAGAGCGCGCGGAGAGCGATCATGGGGCAGAAGATGGCGCCTGCCGCTCCGACAACCAAGCGTGGCCGTCAGCGGGCGGGAGCCAGCGTCCATACGCGGGTCAGCTTGACGGCGTCGTCCTCCAGCTCGCGCGTGGTGGGGACGGCGTACTCGGCCAGCAGATCGAAGCCCTCCTTCGGGAAATAGGTGCGCAGGGGATCGCCGACGAAAACTTGGGTCCCCCGGGCAGCCGCTTCGGTCAGCCAGTTCAGGACACGTCCGGCCATGGGCTGTTCGTAGAAGACGTCGCCGGCGCAGATCACATCGGCCTGGGGCGGAGGAGCGTCCAGCAGGTCTGCGTCGGTGAATTCCAGCGTTACGCCGTTGGCCGCGGCGTTGAGCGCCACGGCGGCGGCGCAGAATGGGTCTATGTCGGCGCACAACACCGAGGCCGCGCCGGCCTGCATCGCCGCAATGCCCACCAGACCCGAGCCGGCGGCGAGATCGAGCACCCGTTTGCCGGCGACCTCTGCGGGATTGTCCAGCAGCCAGCGCGTCAGGCCCTGACCGCCGGCCCAGGCGAAGGCCCAGAACGGCGGGGGCAGGCCCATTTCGCCTAATTCCTCCTCGGTCAGCCGCCAGATGGGCGCGACTTCGTCCGCCAGCCACAGCGATATCTCCGGCGCGTGCGGCACGGGCTGGAGGCGGGTGTTGGCGAGGATGAAGGCTGTCGGGTCGGAGATCACGCCTTGGCCGATGCCTCGGCCAGAACCGCGAGATAGCCACCGGCCACCTCCATCCGCCCGCCTTCGGGCCGAGCCCGCACCGCCCGGTGCAGGGCCGGTAGCTTCCAACAGGGGACGTGCATGAACAGGTGGTGCTCGGCGTGGAATTTGACCCAGTAGGGGGCGATGAAGGCGCGCTCCCACCAGGATGCGCGGGTGGTGCGGGCGGCGCGGAACGGGTCGGTGGAAGAGCCCTCGACGCAGGCGTGTTCGGCGATGTTTCTCAGTCGGGTGACCATCGGGAACCAGGTCGCCATCGGCAGCAGCCACAGGAGGAAATACGCCCACCAGAGGCCGGCGAGCGTCAGAACCGACAAAAGTGTGGCGTTGACCAGCAGGTACGGCGTGACGCTGCGGCCGGTGACCACGGCGCCCTCAGCCATGTCTTCATCGCGCTGTGAGGCGAAGGCCTTGAACAGGACCAGAACCCGCTGTTTGAAGAAGGTCTGACCGGTCAGGTCGCGGATGATCTTGCGGCGCAGGGAGGCGCGGCTGACGGGGAAGGGCGCGGACAGGACCAGATCGGGGTCCTCGGCCTGCTGGGCGTATTTGTGATGGGCCAGATGATAGGGTCGATAAGCGGTCAGTGAGGCGCCCACCGGGACCGCGCACAGCCAGTGGCCGAGGAAATCGTTCAGCCGCTGGTTCGGGGACAGACCGCCGTGCGCCGCCTCGTGCATGAGGATGGCCAGACCGAGCTGGCGAGTGCCGATGACGGCGACGCTCAGGGGGATCAGGATCGGCCAGATCACGCTGACCGCAATGGCCAGGGCGATGACGGCCCAGCAGTGCAGGACCAGCAACGGACCGATCCAGGGCGAGCGCGTCTGGAATGGCGCCCAGTCGTCGGACGTGAACAGTTCGGATGGCCGTATGCGGGGCGCGGCGGGCATGGCTCACGATACCCCCTGACGGACCCGATCGGAAGCGCGGCTTGATGTTTCGGGGGTGGTGGCGCGAAAGCGGCGCCGTCATGCGAACCCGACAAAAAGTCAGGTTGACATGACATCGGCCTGGTGTAAGGTAAGGCTTACATGAAGTCAGGAACGCCTTCCATGCTCGCTCTCGGAAAATCCACTTCGTCCGCTCACAGGCGGTATGTCGTCCGGACCATGGCCTTCATGTCCGGCTATGTGGCGGTCAATGTCGCCGCCATCTTCGGGGCCTTCGACGACATCGCCTCGCCGGTCGCGGCCTGGGCCCTCGCCCTGACGGTCTCGGCGCCGGTGATCGGACAAATCTGGGCGACGCTGGCGCTCATGAACGAGTCGGACGAGTTCGTCCGGGCGGTGACAGCCAAACAGTTCATTCTCGCAGCCGGGGCAGCGATGGCCGTCGCGAGCGTCTGGGGCTTCGGCGAGAGCTACGCCACGGCACCGCACATCCCGGCCTGGATGATCTATCCGCTGTTCTGGGCCTGTTTCGGAGTGATCGCGCCCTTCGTGAAGTCGTCGAACTGATGAAGAACCGTCTCAAACATCTGCGCGTCGAGCGCAACTGGACACAGGAACAGCTGGGACAGGCGCTGGGCGTCTCACGCCAGGCGGTCAACGCCCTGGAGACCGAGAAGCACGACCCCTCGCTGGATCTCGCCTACCGCATCGCCGTGCTCTTCGCGCGGCCCGTGGAAGAGATCTTCGACAATCCGCATGCCTGACCAGACGTCAGGATAACCTTACAGGAAATACGCCATGATGTTCATGTCCCGCCACGGCGGCGGCCGCCTTCTGCGCGCCTTCGCTATCGCCTCCGCCGTCGCCCTGGGAGTGGGAGCGGTCGCCTTTGCGGTCCGCGCGGAGCCGGCGCCCACTGTCGCCCAGGCCGCCTTCACCTCCGACCGTTTGTCGGTCGAGGTGGTCGGGTCGGGCCCCGATGTCGTTCTGATCCCGGGCTTCGCCTCCTCGCGAGAGGTGTGGCGGGCCGAGGCGGAGCGGTTGAAGGCGACGCATCGGGTGCATCTGGTGCAGCTGGCCGGCTTTGCGGGGGAACCGTGGGTGCATGGCGACGGACCGTTCGTCCAGCCGATGGCGGATGAGCTGGCGCGCTATGTCCGCGAGGCCGGGCTGGAGCGGCCGGCGGTGATCGGACACTCAATGGGCGGGATGACGGCTGTGCTGCTGGCCCAGCAGCATCCCGGGCTGGTCGGGCGGGTGATGAGCGTCGACAGCCTGCCGTTCTTCAGCGTCCTGTTCGGGCCGCAGGTCACGGCCGAGACGGCGCGTCCGTTCGCCGATCAGGCGGCGGCCGGCATCATCTCGGCCGACGAGGCCGGCTTCCGCGCCGGTCAGGAGCGGTCCGCTGTCGGCTATTCCCGCTCGCCTGCAACCCGTGCGGCCATGGTCGAGTGGTCGATGGCCTCAGACCGCCGCGCCATGGCGTCGGCCAGGCGCGAGGTCATGACGATGGATCTGAGACCGGGGCTGGCGGCGATGACGACGCCGGTCTGGGCGGTCTATGCCGCGGACGCCGAGGGCGGGGCGCCGGCGGCCATGGCCGACGCCGTGTGGGGCCGCGAGTACGCCGCCCTGCCGGGGGTGCGTCTGATCCGGGTCGACGGGAGCCGACATTTCATCATGGCCGACCAGCCGGCCCGGTTCGCCGAGCTGGTGGATCAGTTGTTGGCGGAGTCGTTCTGACGCGGCGGCGGGGCCATGCCGAGGTTGCCCGGCAGCTGACAGCGGCCGAGGGTGTTGTTGTGCGAAATCTCGTAGCCGCCCTCCGGAATATCGAGGCAGTCGACCCACTGGAGAGGCGAGGTGTCGGAGACGACCAGGCCCCCGCCCTCGTTGCAGTTGACCTCGACGAACGGGGCGTAGGCGTTGGAACGGACGGCCACGGCCGCGTCGATGACTTCGCAAACGAACCCGGCGCGCCGGATCACCCGTTCGGCGTATTCGAACGTCTCGGGCCGGCTCATATTCCTGCGGAAGCCTCGATCCCCGCCTCGAAGACCGCGGTTCATCTCACGGCGTGAGCTTTCGATGCGCGAAGGCGTGGTGGCCTCCAGGCCGAAAGGCGAGGGGGCTCTGGTGCCTTCGATGCCGAAGGTCTCGGTAAGGCCGTTCGGCGCCAGCGTCCCCACCGACCCCTGATAATGCTGCGCGAGGGCGGGTGTGGCGGCGAAGGCGACGGCCGTGGCGGCCGAGGCGATGAGGATATGGGACAGGCGAAGCATGGGCGACCTCCTCCAGCGGGTGTGACATCCCCGATCGCGGCGGACTGGCCTACGAGTTTATCGGCGTACGACGGTCAGCGTGGAACGGAAGACGGTGACGGCAATGGTGAACGCATTCGCACTTTCAACTCAGGGTCCAGACAGACTGCGGACGGCAGGTAAAGTCAAGCAAATGGCCTTTTCGGCGTCGGCCATCGGCCTTGACGGCAGGCGCGCCGGGGGTTCGCCCCGATCGTCGATCAGTTCCTGGCGGACCGTTCGGCGAGGCCGGCGTTGCCCGGCAACTGACAGGCGGTGACGATCCTCTGACGGCGTCCCGCCTGACCGGCATCGGGCGCCAGATCGAGGCAGTCGGTGACCTGAAGCGGGTCGGAATCGGCGATGATGACGCCGCCGCCCTCGACGCAGTCGATCTCGATCAGGGGACCGCCGTCGCGGGTCCGGCCAATGACGGCGGCCTCGGCGATGGTGCAGACGAGGCCGGCGCGGGCGATGGCGTCGGCGGCCTGATCCTGCACGGAGAGGCCGACCACAGCATTGCGGCCCCGGTTCATCTCCTCGCGTGAGCCGGCGATGCGGCTCGGGGTCTCCGCGACCTGGCCAAGCTGCGCAGGGCTGTAGATGCGCAGACCTTCGGGTTCGCGGACGCTCTGGGGCACGGCCATGGCGGGACCAGCAAAGGCCGCGAGCATCAGGATGGCGACCGGTCGCATCAGATCGTCTCCGGTGCGGGGGTGGGCGCCATGGCAGGCGTCACGTCGCCGGTCTTGAGCAACTGGCCGGAGAAGTCGTCGGCATAGGCGATGGCCAGCAGGGAGCGGAAGCCGGTCACGGGAATAGCGATCTCATAGCCGCCCTCGGCATAGGGCCCGACCTGATACGCCCCGATGAAGAAGATCAGGCCGGCGGCCTTGCCGTTCACAGTTCCGGGGGCGAGGACGAAGGCGGTGTCGGCGGCGCGAGGGCAGGACGCGCCGGGAGCCCCGTCAAGGGGAACCGAGGCGCTGTCGGGCACGCGGGCGCGCTTGGCTGTGTTGATGGCCGAGCACAGGGCCTGGTCGAGGATGGACAGGTCGGCGTTCTTGCGGAACAGGTCGGCGAGGCCGAGCCGGCGCTTCAGCGCCTTGTCCCACAGGATGCCGCTGGTCAGGGTGTTCGGATGGGCGCCGCCCGAATAGTCGAAATCGACCCGTTTGAGACTGAACAGCTTCCCGGTCTCAAGCGCAGCGGTGACAGTGATGGTCTTCTCGTATTTTGGCCGGTCGGTGTCGGCCCCGGCCTCGGTCAGCTCGCCCTGGGCACCTTCGGCGAACTGGCGCAGCAGCCGCACCTCCTCGGCATAGAGGCGGGCGTGGAGGTCGGTCTGGGGCCGGATGGCGGTGGGCAGGGTCAGGCGCACATCGGCGTAGGGTGTCTTCGATTCGAAGGCCATCGGCGCGGCAGCGTCGGCCGGCGTGACGGCCGCCGTCTGGCCCGGCGTCGCCGGCGCATCGCGGGGCGCGGGCTCGCGGTCGCGGTTGCAGGCCGTCAGGCCGGCGGCGAGGACGACGGTCAGCAGCAGGGCGCGGCCCCGGGTCAAGCCCGAGGGTGGCGACGCGGCCTTGGCGGTGGCGGTCATGCGGGTCTCCTTCAGAGCGGCCACGATACAGCGCCCAGAATGATGGCGGAAAGCAGAATGAAGCCCGCGTCGCGATTGGACCGGAACAGGCGCAGGGCCAGGGCTGGATCGTCGGGGCGGACGTCGCGGGCCTGACGGAACAGATGGGCGCCCCAGGGCAGAAGGGCGACGTAGAAGAGCGGGCCGAGGCCGGCGGAGAGGCCGGCGGCGACGGTCAGAAGCACGGTGAGGGCATAGAAGGCCCCGACGCCTCGCTGGAGGTTTGCGCCGAGGCGGCGGGCCGAGGACTTCACCCCGACCATGGCGTCGTCCTCGATGTCCTGCAGGGCGTAGATGGTGTCGTAGCCGAGGGTCCAGAACACGGCGCCGAGGTAGAGGAGGAGGGCGGCCGTGGTGAGGTGGCCGGCGCGAACGCTGACCGCCACGGTCGATTGGTCTGACAGCAGAAACGTCATCGTGGCGCCCGCCGCCGCCGCGAACCCCATCAGCACACCCCAGTTGAAGGTCAGGCCGAGCCAGGCCTGGGGCCACCAGGTGATCCGCTTCATGAAGGGATAGGCGACCACGAGAGCGAGAGAGGCGACGCCAAGCAGGACGGCGGTGAGGTTCAGGGTCAGCAGGATCAGCAGGCTGATCAGGCTACAACCAATCACGAAGGCCCATGCCTGTTTGACGCTGATCCGGCCGGAGGGGATCGGCCGCATCGCCGTGCGCGCCACCCTCGCGTCGATGTCGCGGTCGACGATGTCGTTGAAGGCGCAACCCGCCGCCCGCATCAGACAGGCGCCGAGGGCGAAGCCGAGGAACAGCCAGGCGTCGTAGAGGTCCGGCGTCTTGCGGTATTGGGCCAGCGCGAGCGCGATGCCCTGCCAACCGGGCAGGAGCAGCAGCCAGATGCCGATCGGGCGGTCGAACCGGCCGAGCTTGAGCCACGGCTTGAGGCCTTCCGGCGCATGACGGTCGACCCAGTTCATCGGGGCGTCGGGAAGCGGGGCGGAAGTCATGGGTCGGAGATAGCCTGTCGGAGGGAGGGGGAGAAGCTCTCCCGCGCCGTGGAACGGACCAAGCGTCCCCGACTACGCTGGCCGGTAGTGATCTTGAATTTCCGGCGAACATTAGCTAATCTTGGTCAGACTGAAGGGTGTCCACCATGACCACGGTAAACATGCTCGACGCCAAGACCCGCCTGTCGCAGCTGGTAGAGGCGGTCGAGAGCGGGGCCGAGTCCGAGATTCTAATCGCCCGCAACGGCAAGCCCGCCGCCCGGCTGGTGCCGATCGCGCCCCGGCGCAAGGTTGTCTTCGGCGTGGCCAAGGGCCGTTTCACCGCGCCTGAAGACATCAATGCCGACGACGACGCCATCGCTGCCATGTTCAACGGACCCGAGCGGCCCCGGTGAAGGTCCTGCTCGACACCCACATTGCGGTGTGGGTGATTCTCGACAGTCCGCGACTGTCGCCGCGCGCGCATGACCTGATCGCCGCTCCGGCGACCGAAGTTTACGTCAGCGCCGTGTCCCTGTGGGAGATCGCGATCAAACATGCGCTGAATCGCACCGGCCCCAACGCCATGCCCATTTCGGCGACGGAGGCCCGGGCCTGGTTCGAGGCCTCGAACTTCCACAGCCTTCCGGTCACCGACGCCCATGCCGTCGCGGTCGAGACTCTGCCGCACTATCACGGCGACCCGTTTGACCGCTTCCTGATCGCTCAGGCGAAGACCGAGCCGATGAGGCTACTCTCCCACGACGCGGCACTGGCGGCCTATGGAGAGCTGGTGGTGACGGTCTGAAGGGGGCTGAAGGCCACGCAGGCACAGGCCTGCGTCAAACCTTGTAGAAGTCGCGGTACCAGTCGACGAACCGTTCGACTCCGACATCAATGGGGGTCGAGGGGGCATAGCCGAGGGCGACGCGGGACTCGCTCACATCCGCCTCGGTTCGGGTCATCTCGCCGTCCTGGGTCGGCATGACGTTCAATATCGCCTTGCGGGCCAGCGCCTGTTCCAGAACCTCGATATAGCGCGCCAGAGGTTCGCGCCGCCCGGCGCCGAGGTTCAGGATACGCCACGGAGCCACGCCGCTTGTGCCGGGGCCGGGCGCCTCAGCGCGCCAGTCGGGGGCTTTCCCCGGCACGGCGTCCAGCGCGGCCACGACCCCGTCGACGATATCATCGACATAGGTGAAGTCGCGCTCCATCGCGCCGGCGCCATAGACGTCGATCGGCTGGCCTTCGAGGATGGCCCGGGTGAATTTGAAAAGGGCCATGTCCGGCCGGCCCCACGGACCATAGACCGTGAAGAAGCGCAGGCCGGTGCAGGGGATGCCGAAGATGTAGGCATAGGCGTGGGCCATGGCCTCATTCGCGATCTTGGTCGCGGAATAGACGTTCAGCGGATGGGCCACGCCTTGGGTCACCGAGAACGGCAGGGCGGCGTTGGCGCCGAACACCGAACTG
Source organism: Pseudomonadota bacterium (assembly GCA_030856285.1). GTDB lineage: Bacteria > Pseudomonadota > Alphaproteobacteria > Caulobacterales > Caulobacteraceae > Brevundimonas. The sequence continues at coordinate 352 of JALYPS010000174.1, read as the reverse complement.
GTTGAGGCGAACACCAGATGCCCGGCCTTCACCGCGCGGGCGCCTTCCAGCACGGTGAGGAAGCCGACCACGTTGGAGTCGATGTAGGTCTCAGGGTTTTCGACACTGTAGCGAATGCCCGCCTGGGCTCCGAGGTGGACGATGCGCCGGGGCGCATGTTCGGCGAACAGGGCGGCCATGCCGTCGCGGTCGGCGAGATCGAGCGTGTGGTGGAGGTAGCCGGGTTGGGTCAGCAGGAGGTCGAGCCGCGCCTGTTTCAGGGCCGGGTCGTAGTAGTTGTTGAGGTTGTCGACGCCTATCACTGCCTCGCCCCGCGCCAACAGACGGCGCGCGGTGTGGAAGCCGATGAACC
>JALYPS010000162.1 GCA_030856285.1 Pseudomonadota bacterium | reverse complement strand
TCGCCACATCGCACGCCCCGACCGCGACGCCGGAGCCGACCCCGGCCCCGCAGACCCCGACGCCTCTGCCGGCGCCGATCGGCTGCGGCCCAGAACTCAAACCCGGCACTGCCTGTACCTGGCCTCCGGCCCCGGTGCCAACGGCGACGCCTATCCCGACATGCCAGACGCCCGCGCCGGATACGCGGTGCCGCTGGCAGGGGAAGTAGCGGTGCCGGGCCAGACGCGACGCAAGCCGAAGGACAAGCCGGTGCCCAAGCCGCCGAAGGTGCGGCCGGAGCGCCGAGAACCGGCGCCGCCGATGCCGCCGTCCAACGCCGGCGAGAAGATCGCCGCCGCCGCCCTCCGCTACATCGGCTGGGGCTACTGCACCCCGAGCCGTCCGGGCGACCGCTGCGTCGATTGCTCGGGCTTGGCCAGGCTCGCCGTCAAGGACGCGACCGGCGAAGACATCTCGCCCTCGTCCTACGAGCAATTCAGACTCGGCGCCCCGGTCCCCAAGGGCCAGCCGACGCGGGCCGGCGACCTCCATTTCTGGGATACCGAGAACAACGGCACCGCCGGCCACGTCGCGGTCGACCTCGGCGACGGCGCGGCGATCTCGGCGATGAATCCGCAGATGGGCCTCCGGGTCCACCGGGCGGACAGCCCCACGATGGGCGGCCCCTACCTCGGGGCGCGGCGCCTGTTCTCCGGTCCGGGAAAGGACGACCCGATGCCGCAAACGACGCCGCCCCCCATCCCGGCCGTCCCCGCGTTCGGCCGGGTGCCGCCGCCGGCCGTCCAGCACCGCGACATCCAGCACAACCGGGCGTGGGACGACCTCGGCCCCCGGCGGATCAAGGGCGTGGTCCTGCACCGGATGGTCGGGACGCTGTGGGGGACGGACGGCTACTTCCGGGGCGAGGCCGCCGGCCGGGCGCTCACCGACTACGGGGTGGGGACCGAGGCGGCGGACGGGGCCGCGCACGACGGCGAAATCCTCCGCTGGAACGACCCCCGCGGGCAGCGGTCGCCGTGGGCGTCGGGGCCGGTGAGCAATCCCTACGGCGACGGCGCCGCGTTCGTCGCGCGGTACGGGACGGGCGCGGTCAACCGCGACCTCGTCTCTATCGAGATCGGCGGCAACTACGACACGCCGCTGTCGGCCCGGGCGTTCGAATCCGTCGCCGCCCTGGTCGCCTACTGGGCCGACCAGGCGCGGGTGCCGTGGACGGGGTTCCCGATCAATCAGGAGACCGGCATCTCGTTCGTGCTCCACCACGTCGAGTTCACGGCCGGGACGGGAAAGATTTGCCCCGGCTTTGTGGTCTCGGACGCGACGGGGCGGGTCATCGAACGGGTCCGCGCCATCCTCCGCCAGCACCAAACGGGGGGCGTTGCGCCGCCCGTGGAGCCGGCGAAGCCGAGCCGGGTCGAGACGGTCGACCTCCCGGCCGGGGTCGGGCTCGCCGACCTCAAGGCGTGGTTCGGGCCGCATTTCGACCCGAACGGGATGGTCTCGGTCGCCTGGGCCGAGGAGGGGTCGAGGACGGGGTTGTGGCCGGCGCTGGTCCGGTTCGACCCGCCCGGCGAGGACCGCGACTTCGCGTTCCAGAACGGGCTGGTCATCCGGGTCGGCAGGGGCGGCGCCCGCGTGCTGAGGAGGGTCTCGTGAGGATACACCCGAGCTGGACCGACCCCGGCTATTGGGCGGTCATCGCGAAACTGGCGCGGTGGGAGCGCCTTAAGGCCGGTCGGGCCGCCTACCGGCTCCTGACGCTCTCGCCGGATCGACGGAAGGCGGTCCCCCCTGGCTGAGGGCGCGCGGCGCATCGGGGGCGGTTCGCTATCGGCCCGCCAGCCCGTGCGGTTCCGGCTGCTCGGCTACCTCGTCACGGTGGCGTGGAACTACCCGAGGTGGGCATTCACGTTCATGCGCTGGCGGTGGGTCGGGCCGGACGAAGGCGGGCGCTGGTGCTGGCGGGTGCGCGCGGGGTGGGCCAAAGCCCAGGGGCGGCACCGGAGTTGTCTCGAAGGAGGGGAGTGGTGATGGCCGAGCGAGGACTGGGCCGCAGACCGGCTAGTGACAATTCTCATCTCCAGAAATACCCGCTGACCGCGGCGACGATCCCGGCGAAGCCGATGGGCGTCGTGGTCGGCTGGAACTGGCATAGGAGCATGGATGATCCGGTCGCCGACAAGGACGGCAACTACTGGATACGGACGCTCTCGGGAGGCATCCGGGGCGGGCACTGCGTCTGCCTCCGGCCGCCGTCGGTCCCCGACCTCCCGAGCAATTGGGCGTTTATCGATCAGGGGGTCGAGGGCGCCTGTGTGGGCGCGGGGTGGGCGAGCGAGCGGTCGTTGTCGGAGCGGCGGCGATTCGACCTGTTCGCCATCTACGAACACGCGAAACGTGTGGACGAATGGCAAGGCGAGGCCTACGACGGCACCTCGGTCCGGGCCGGGGGACGGGTCTGCCACGAGCACGGCGGCCCGTACCTGGCCCGCAAGAAGGAGCCGCGCCAGGTCGAGGCGCTTGGGATCTCCGCCTATCGGTGGGCGGCCTCGGTCGAGGACATCGCCCGGGTGCTCGCCAAGGACGAGGCGGAGGCGCAGGCGATCCTCACCCGGGGATGGATCGACGTTCTTAATTCGTGGGGCACGGACTACCCCAACCCGATGGCGCGGAGCAGGAACACGCGCTTCCCGCTCGAACTGGTCGAGCGGCTGACGTTCGGGGAGGATGGTGACGCATGC
>JALYPS010000123.1 GCA_030856285.1 Pseudomonadota bacterium | reverse complement strand
CGTCCGCTCCGGCGGCGGCCAGGGCCCCCGCCAGATCGGCGAACAGGCCCGGCCGGTCGCGCGCGGCGACGGCGACGCGGGTGGCGGCGTATTCCTCCGCCTCATCCTCCGGGACCGTCAGCGCCTCGACCGCCGCGCCGTTCAGCCGGGCGCGGGCGACCAGATCGGGATAGTCGTCCAGCGGATCGGCGTGGGCCACATCCTCCCCGCGGAACACGCCCTCGGTGCGCTGATACAGGTCGCGGATGAGCCCGCCCTTCCAGGCGTTCCAGACCCCCGGCCCGACCGCTCGAATGTCGGCCACGGTCAGGATCAGCAGGGTCCGAAGCCGCTCCGGGTCGCCCACCAGCCGGGTGAAGGCCTTGACCGTCGCCGGGTCCGAAACGTCGCGCTTCTGGGCATAGTCCGACAGGGCGAGATGGTTGCGCACCAGCCAGACCACGAACTCGGTCCGACGCGGGTCGAGACCCAGCCGGTCGCAGGCCCGGCGTGCGGCGATGGCCCCGTCCTCCAGCTGTCCCCGGTCGCCGCCCTTGCCGACGTCGTGCAGCAACATGGCCAGCATCAGCGCCTCGAAATCATCGATGCGATGGACGATCTCGGTCGAGGACGGATGTTCGGCCTTCAGCTTGCCGCGCCAGATGTCGTTGATGATGCCGATGGCCTGCAGCGTGTGCTCGTCGACCGTATAGGCATGGTACATGTTGAACTGGGTCTGGCCGACGATCCGTCCCCATTCGGGCAGGAACCGGCCTAGAAGACCAGTCTCGTTCATCAGGGTCAGGACCCTGTACGGCCGCTGGCCGTGGGCGAGGATGTCGAGGAAGGCGCGGGTCGCTTCCGGGTCGCGGCGCAGCGACGGGGACACCAGCGACAGCGACCGGCTGACGGCCGAGAAGGCGTCGGGGTGCAGGTCCAGATCATGCTCGTCGGCGCAGCGGAATAGCATCAGCAGCTTCTCGGGCGCCTCGGCGAACACTTCGGGGCCGGTGACCGAGAGGCGGCCGGCGTCCTTGATGAAGCCCTCGACGCCCAGCTTGCGCTTCTGTCCCGGGATCAGCCGGGACAGGCTCATGGTCGGCTTCTGCTGGCGCGCTTCCAGCTTGGCCGACATGGCGCGGGTGAGGGCGCCGACGTCGCGGGCGACGAGGAAATACCGGCGCATGAACCGTTCAACGGCAGGCTCGTCGCCGCGCCCGCGCCAACCCATGCGCCGCGCCACCTCGGGCTGGAGGTCGAAGGTCAGCTTTTCCTCCGGCCGCCCTGCCGTGAGGTGCAGATGGGCGCGGACCCGCCACAGGAAGTCGAAGGATTCCTCGAAGGTTCGCCGCTCGCGTGCGGTCAACAGGCCGTCCATCACCCGCGCGCCCAGCGGGCTGTCCGGCGCCAGCGAACGGGCGATCCAGAACAGGGTGTTGAGGTCGCGCAGGCCTCCCTTGCCGTCCTTGACGTTGGGTTCGACCCGGTAGCGGACGGCGCCCGACTTCTGATGGCGGACGTCGCGCTCCTCCAGCTTGGCGGCGATGAAGGGACGGGGGTCGGCCTTGACGACCTGGGCGCGGAACCGGGTGATGAAGTCGGCGGCCAGTCTCTCGTCCCCGGCCAGCGGGCGCGCCTCCAGCAGGGCGGTGCGAACGGTCATGTCCGACTTCGACAGCGCGAGACATTCGTCCACCGACCGCGCCGACTGGCCGACCTTCACCCCGAGATCCCACAGGACATAGAGCATGAATTCAATCACCTGTTCGGTGCGCGGGATGGGCTTCCAAGGGCGCAGGAACAGGAGGTCGAGGTCCGAGTGGGGCGCCAGCACGCCCCGGCCATAGCCTCCGACCGCGATCAGGGTCAGTCGTTCGGCCTCGCTGGGGTTCGGGGCGGGATAGAGGGTGCCGGTGGTGAACCGCCACAGGGCTGTCAGCAGATCGTCGGCGGCGGCGGAATAGAGCCGGGCCACCTCCACGCCCTCGCCCCCGGCGTCGAGACGGCGGGCGATGCGGACGCGGGCTCCGTCAAAGAATTTCCTCAGGACCGCCGCCACGGCCTTGCGCACATCGGGCGCGGATGCGGCGGCGACCAGCCGGTCGTCCAGGGCGTCGGTCACCGGCGCCCGAGGCCCTTGAGCCGGTACAGGGCCTCCAACGCCTCGCGCGGCGACAGTTCATCGGGTTCGATGGCCTGCAAGGCGTCCTCGACGGCCGAGGCGCGCGGCGGCGGCGCGGGTTCGGCCATGGCGAACAGGGGCAGGTCGTCCAGGCTGATGGCCGCGCTCTTCTCACCCTCCAGCCGGTCCAGCACTTCGCGGGCGCGGTTGACCACGGCGGCGGGCACCCCTGCCAGCTTGGCGACCTGGACCCCGTAGGAGCGGTCGGCGGCGCCGGGCCGGGCCTCGTGCAGGAAGACGAGGTCGCCGTTCCATTCCCGGGCCGCCATCGACAGGTTGCAGACGTGGGCCAGCCGCGTCTCGAGGCCCGCCAGCTCGTGATAATGGGTCGCGAACAGGGTGCGGGCGCGGTTGCGGTCGTGCAGGGCCTCGGCCACGGCCCAGGCGATGGCCAGACCGTCATAGGTGGCGGTGCCTCGCCCGATCTCGTCCAGCACCACAAAGCTGCGGTCGGTGGCCTGGGTCAGGATGGCGGCGGTCTCGACCATCTCGGTCATGAAGGTGGAGCGGCCGCGGGCCAGATCGTCGCCGGCGCCGACGCGGCTGAACAGCCGGTCGACCACGCCCAGCCGCATCGCCTTGGCCGGCACGAAGGCGCCGGCCTGGGCCAGCACCACCAGCAGGGCGTTCTGGCGCAGGAAGGTCGACTTGCCGGCCATGTTCGGTCCGGTGACGATCGACAGGCGCGCGCAGCCGACGCCGGCCCCGTCCAGTTTGCAGTCGTTGGGGGTGTAGGGATCGCCCTGCGCCTTCACCGCGGCCTCGACCACCGGATGCCGCCCGGCCGTGACTTCGAAACAGCTCGTATCGTCGATGGCGGGGCGGACGCCGCCGACCTCTTCGGCCCATTCCGCCAGCGCGGCGTGGGCGTCGAGCTCTGCGAGGGCCTCGGCTACAGCCTGAAGCGACCGGGCCAGCGACTGGACCGTGATGCGCCAGCTCTCGAAGGTCTCGCCCTCGATGGCGAGAGCCCGGTAACCGGCCTGGCTGATCTTCGCGTCGAGTTCCGACAGTTCGACGGTGGTGAAACGGACCTGATTGGCGAGTGTCTGACGGTGGATGAAGGGGCTCTCACCCGTCGGCCGCAGCAGGGGCTCGGCGGCCCGGGCGCTGGTCTCGAGGAAATAGCCGAGCACGGCGTTGTGGCGGATCTTGAACGGCACGCCGGCCTCGGCCACGGCCCGAGCCTCGAGGTCGGCGACCACGCGGCGGCTGTCGTCACGCAAACGGCGGGCCTCTTCCAGTTCAGGACGATAGCCGGCCGAGACGAAGCCGCCGTCGCGGGCCAGATGCGGCGGCTCGGCGACCAGACCCTCGGCCAGATCGACCAGCAGCCGGGCCAGATCGGGCGACAGGGTCAGCCGGTCGAGGCAGGCCACCATCCGCGCCGGCGGGCCGGTCAGGGGCTCGCGCTCGGGCGGGAACAGGCCGGCGATGCCCTCGGCGATCGACAGGCCGGTGCGGATGGCTGCCAGATCGCGCGGCCCGCCGCGGCCCAGAACCAGCCGGGAAGTGGCGCGCGCCACGTCGGACGAGGCGCGCAGGCCGTCACGCAGGTCACGGCGCAGGTCGCGTCGTTCCAGCAGCCATTCGACGGCGTCGAGGCCATGATTGATGGCGGTGGTGTCGCGCAGCGGTCGGGCGATCCGCTCGGCCAGGGCCCGGGTGCCCCCCGAGGTGACGGTCCGGTCGATACAGGCCAGCAGCGAACCCTCGCGTTCGCCGCGCTGGGTGCGATCAATCTCGAGGCTGAGCCGGGTGGCGGGGTCGATAGCGAGGAAGCCGCTGTCGCCTGAGCGGCGCGGCGGCGACAGGGCCGGGATCTTTCCGGCCTGTGTCGTTTCCAGATAGGCGGCGATCAGGCCGAGCGCCGAGACCTCGGCCTCCTCGAAGGCGCCGAACCCGTCCAGCGAGGCCACGCCGTACAGCCGCTCGACCCGGACCCGTGCGCCGACGGGTTCAGCCAAGGCTTGCGGCAGGGCCTGGACCACGCCGCCAGACCCGTCGAGCGCGGCCTTCGTCGCCGCGTCGGAGAACAGGCGGTCGGGCACCAGCACTTCCGAGGGCCGGAACGACGCGAGCGTCGCGCCGAGGTCTTCCAGCGAACAGGCGACGGCGTCGACTGACCCGGCCGACAGCTCGACCACCGCCACGGCCGCCCGGCCCTTGCGCACCGAGACGGCGGCCAGACGGTTGGCGCCGCGCGCGTCCAGCAGACTGTCCTCGGTCAGGGTGCCGGGGGTGACGACCCGGACGATGTCGCGATGGACCACCGCCTTGGAGCCGCGCTTGCGGGCCTCGGACGGGGCCTCCAGCTGTTCGCAGATGGCGGCCTTGAACCCTTGCCGGATCAGCCGCGCCAGATAGCCGTCCAGGGCGTGGACCGGCACCCCGGCCATGGGAATGTCCTGACCCTGATGTTTGCCACGCTTGGTCAGGGTGATGCCGAGGGCCTTGGAGGCGATCTCGGCGTCCTTGAAGAACAGCTCGTAGAAATCGCCCATGCGGAAGAAGACGATGGCGTCCGGCTGGGCCGCCTTGGCCGCCAGGAACTGCGCCATGACCGGCGTCGTCCCCTCGCTGGACGGGACGGCGTCGGCTGTCGGGGGATGGACGATGGGGGCGTTCATGGGGACGCCGCAAGGTGAAGGATTGCGGTCGCCGTCTCAAGCGTCTTGGCTCGAGCGTCTTGCGCAAGCTGTGCTGCACTGCGACAAGCCCGGCAGGCGGTTAAGGGAACGCGGTGTGATGCCGCGGCTGTGCCCGCAACTGTAGGCGGCGAGACGATCGATCATTCCGGGGCTTCGGCGCCGGCGTCACTGGGAAACCGGGAAGGCGCGATCCTTCGTTTTTGACCCGCAAGCCAGGAAACCTGGCCGCCGACGTCGCTCGTCCGCTGTCCGGGACCAGACAGAGGCGTGGGGCCAACCCTTCCGCTTGCGCGGAAGCTGTTCCGTCGAAGCGACCCGACCCAAGCGCCGTGCCCTTTTCAGGGGCCGGGTCGGTCGCTTTTCACATGCCGCCGCGCAGCGCCAGCGTGGGGCCGACGGAGATCCGCGAATGACGCGATCCATCCTCTACGCCACGGCAGCCGCCGTGCTGTTTCCCCTGTCCGCCTGGGCGCAGACTCCCGACAAGCCGGACGACGACCTCCCCGAAGTGGTGGTCACGGCCACACGCCTGCCGGCGATCGTCGGCGACACCCCCGGCGTGCGGGTCATCGACCGGGCGACGATCGAACAGCGCGGCGCCGTCTTCGCGGCCGACATTCTCGGCGATGTGCCGGGCCTGTCCGTCTATCGGGCGGGTCTCGGCGGGGTGACGTCGGTGCGGATTCGCGGCGCCAGCCAGGACAAGTCGCTGGTCCTCGTCGACGGCGTCCCGGTGAATGATCCGTCCCAGCCGGCCGGCGGATTCGACTTCGCGGGCTTCGACCTGACCGACGTCGAACGCATCGAGACGCTCAGCGGACCCCAGTCGTCCCTGTGGGGCTCGGACGCCATCGGCGGCGTCATCGCCTTCACCAGCCGCGAACTGAATGGGCTGCGCGCCGGGCTTGAAGCCGGATCGTTCGATACGCGCCGCGGCCGGCTGCAAATCGGCCGGGCGGGGGACCGCTACGCCCTCGGCGCCTTCGTCTCACGCTATGAGAGCGAGGGCATATCGGCCGCGGCGAGCGGGACCGAGGCCGATGGATTCGAGACCACCGCCTGGGGACTGAACGGGCGCTACGCCCTGAACAGCCGCATCGAGATCGACGGCCGCTTCCGTCTTGCCGACCGTTTCGCCGAGCTCGACGATTTCGGCCCGGTCGACTCTCTGGACACGACTGACACCACCGATCGCTCAGGCTTCGCCCGGCTGGCCATCACCGAACTGCTGGGCCTCGACCACCGCGTCACCGTCGCCGCCTCGGACATCGAGCGCGACACCGACAGCGCCTTCCCCTCGACCTATGAGGGCGAGCACCGCCTGTGGCGCTGGCAGGCCGACAGTCGCGGGACCGGCCCGGTGATCTACGCCTTCGGCATCGAGCGCGAGGAGACCGAAGCGTTCCTGAACGGCTACAGCGCCGGGCTTGGCGTCGATTCGGCCTTCGGAACGGTGCGCTGGGAGCCGTCGGACCGGCTCACGCTCAATTTCGGCCTGCGCCATGACTCGACCGACGACTTCGGCGGTGAGACGACCGGCCGGGTTTCGGCGGCCTGGCGGCTGGACAGCGGCCTGACCCTGTCCGGCGCGTTCGGCACCGGGTTCAAGACGCCCAGCGTCAGCCAGGCGGTGTGCGACTTCTGCTTCGTCCTGCCGGGTACGGTGGTCCCGCCGCTGGTGCCCGAATATGCCAAGGGCGGCGAGATCGCCCTGGGCTGGCGGTCGGCCGACGGCCGCTTCGACGGGCGCGCGACCCTCTACCGGCTGGAGGTCGAGGACCAGATCGACGGCTTCTTCGATTTCGGGACCTTCGAATTCTACTACGTCAACATCGCCGAGACCCGGACCGACGGGGTCGAACTCGAAGGCCGGGCCGTGCTCGGCGCAGGCTTTGACCTCAGCGCCTCATACGCCTGGACTGACGCGGTCAATGAAACGACCGGCGCCGCCATCCTGCGCGTGCCGGAACAGGCGGGCTCGGCGACCCTGGGCTGGAGCGGCGGTCGCTGGTCGGGCGCCCTCACGGTCCGGGCGGAGGGCGACATGCCCGACTCGGGCGGGACGCGGAACGGCTTCGTCACGGCGAACCTGAACGCCGCATGGGACGTGACCGACGCCGTCACCCTGACCGCGCGGGTCGAAAATCTGACGGACGAAACCTGGCAGCAGCTGCTGGGCTATGGCGAGCCGGGCCGGGCCGGCTATGTCGGGATCAGGCTGCGCTACTGATACGCCCGCGTCCCTGGGCGTTGGGGCCGGCGGCGTTTGTCGCCGGCTCCAGCTGCATGGACGCCCAGTCGAGGTCGGGCGTCGGCGCGTGGGCCGCGGCGACCACGGCGCGCAGTTCGGCGGCCGAGGCGATGCTGGCGACCACGGCGGACACCTCGGGCAGGCCCATGGCGTAGGCGAGGGTCGCCTGCATCGGATCGACGCGGGCCTCGGCCAGGCGGCGGCGGATGCGCGACAGGGTCGGGCCGTAACGATGCATCTCGAGCGGCAGGGCCTCCCCGCTCATGAACAGCAGGCCCTTGGCGAACACCGAGGCGGCGTGGACGGCCACGTCGAGGGCGGCGAGCTCGGCGAGGACGCCGGAATGCTGGGCGCGCTGATCCAGTAGGTTGCAGCGCAGCTGGACCACGTCAGGCTGGAAGCGACGGGCCAGCAGGGCCGGGCCGTCATCGATCGTGGCGGAGAAGCCGATGCGGCGGTACAGGCCCCGGTCTTTCAGGGCCAGCAGGCGATCCCACAGGGCGCGCCCCTCGGCGCCGGCCAGATCATTGGCGCTGGAGACCAGCAGCAGATCGCCGCGCGGCAGGCCGAGCCGCTCCAACGAGCGGCGCGCGCGGGCCTCGACCCGGTCGACCCCGTCGCTGACGGGCACGGTGCGGACCGAGACCTGGAAGGGAGAGGGGAAGGGCCAAGCCTGACCCAGCCAACGCTCGCCGTCGCCGTCGGGCTTGGTCGCGACCCGGGACACGCCGGAATCAGCGGCGGTCTGAAGCAGCAGACGCAGGGATTCCTCACGCGCGCCGGCGGGCGCGGGAATGGCGCGGTCGGGCTGGTGCACGACGGCCAGAGCCAGTTTGTCGATCGGGGACGGGGCACGGCTTGGGATCACCGCAGGACTGTGACGGCGAAAGTTTAAGGCCCCCCTTCCGAGACCTTGCGCGAAGCTTAACCCGCGAACAGCGTTCCGCCCCTCGCGGGCCTCAGGCGGACCCTTGTCGCAGGGCCTCCAGAACGCCCTTGCCATAGCGGTCCAGCTTGGTCTGGCCGACGCCGGAGATGTGGCCGAGGCGCTCCAGATCGCCCGGTTCGGCGAGGGCGATCTCCAGCAGGGTCTTGTCCTGGAAGATGACATAGGGCGGAACGTGCTGTTCGGCGGCGCGGTCTCGGCGCCAGGCGCGCAGGGTCTCGAAGCGGGCGCGGACATCGGCGTCCATCGACTCCAGCGCGGCGTTGCGGCCGGTCCGTGTGCGCTCGCGCGCCGGGGCTGTGCGGGCGGCCGCGACGCGGACCTCAACGACCCGTTCGCCGCGATAGACGGCGCGCACGGTCTCGGGATCGCCGAGCCGGACCAGCGGTTTGCCCTCGTTGGGATCCTCGACCAGCAGCCCCTCGAACATCAGATGGTCGACGATGTCCCGCCAGGTGTGCTGACCGGTGTCGGCGCCGATGGCCCAGGTCGACAGGGCGGTCTCCCACGGCTGCACGTCCTTCGTCCTGCCGAGCAGGTGGTCGATGACACGGGTCTTGCCGAAGCGTTCGCCGAGGCGCTGGACCGCGGCCAGCGCCTTCTGGGCCGGGACGGTGGCGTCGAAGACGGCGGGCGGGTCGAGGCACAGGTCACAGACGCCGCAGCGCCCGGCCTCCGACTCGCCGAAATAGCGGCGCACGGACTGGGCGCGGCAGACGGCGCCGTCCAGCATGGCGAACAGCTGGCGCGCCTTCCTGACCTGCACCGCCTTGACCTCCTCGGCCATGGGGCGGCCGTCCAGCCGCTTCAGCGTCCAGGCGATGTCGGAGGGGCCGTAGAGGGTGATTCCGTCGGCCGGTTCGCCGTCGCGACCGGCGCGGCCGATCTCCTGCCAGTAAGCCTCAAGCGAGCCGGGCGGATCGGCGTGGATGACGAAGCGGACGTCGGCCTTGTCCACCCCCATGCCGAAGGCGATGGTGGCCACCATCACCGCCCCGTCCTCGGCCAGGAACCGCTCAAGCCGGCGGTCGCGGTCACGCGCCTCCATGCCAGCGTGATAGGCGATGGCGTTGGTTCCGGCGGTGCGGAGCGCCTCGGCGACCCGTTCACAGCCATCCCGGCTGCCGCAATAGACCACGCCTGACTTGCCCCTCCGCTGGCGCACCAGATCGATGACGGCGGCGTCGGTCCGGGCCCGCGAGGCGCTCTCCTTGCGGATGGCCGATAGCTGCAGATTGGGTCGGGCGAAGCTGTCGACGACGACCTTCGCATCTTCCAGCCGCAGCGAGCGGACGATGTCGTCGCGGGTGCGGGCGTCGGCCGTCGCGGTGACGGCGATGCGCGGAACGCCGGGAAACAGCTCGGCCAGACGGCCCAAGGTTCTGTAATCCGGCCGGAAATCATGTCCCCACTGTGAGACACAGTGGGCTTCGTCGATCGCAATCAGGCTCAGCGGCAGCTCGTGGAGCCGGTCGATCAGATGTGGCTGCGCCAGCCCTTCGGGCGAGACATAGAGCAGGTCCAGCTCCCCGGCCCGGGCCTGGCGCCAGATGGCTGAGCGGTCGTCCATGGAGACGCCCGAATCGAGCCGCGCGGCGGCGACCCCCTGCTGTTTCAGCGCCTCGACCTGATCGGTCATCAGGGCGATCAGGGGCGAGACGACGAGGCCGAGGCCGGGCCGCATCATGGCGGGGATCTGGTAGCAGACGCTCTTGCCGCCGCCGGTCGGCAGCACGGCGACCACGTCGCGTCCGGCGAGGATTTCGGTGACCACCTCGGCCTGACGTCCGCGGAAATCGGCGTGACCCCAGACCCGTTCCAGTGTGGCCCGGGCGTCGGCCAGGGACGGCGCAGGCGGGGAAAGGACCGGGTTGGCGAGCATTTCGGCCTTGTGCCTCATTTGTTCCGGATTGTCAGTCGGGAAGTCGGCTCCGGTTTCGCGTTCGACGGCGATACGGCTATTAGGCGCCGCCATGACCACGCTCCTCTATGGCCGACCCCCGGCGGTGTTCGATCCGCCCGGCGCGGCGACCCAGGTTTCGCCGCTCATTCCCGGCTCGACGCCGCTTGAGGATGTCGCCGAAGGCTCGGCTGACTCGATCGTGATCTACGCCCCGCCCGGCGTGCTGGAGCGGCGCCATACGCTGGCGCTCGCGCTGCGGGCGCTGAAGCCCGGCGGCCGGCTGGACGTCATGGCGGCCAAGGACAAGGGCGGGTCGCGGCTGAAGAAGGAGCTGGAGGGCTTCGGCGTCGAGGTCGGCGAGAGCGCCAAGGCCCACCACCGCCGCTGCGTGGTCATCCGACCGGAAACGCTGACCGGCATCGACGAAGCCCTTGCCGCGGGCGCGCCGCGGCTGGTCGAGGGGCTGGAGGCGTGGTCCCAGCCGGGCGTCTTCGCATGGGACCGGATAGACGCGGGGTCGCTGCTGCTGGCCCAGGCCATGCCGCCGTTGAAGGGAACCGGCGCCGATCTGGGCTGCGGCTACGGCGCGCTGGCGACCGTGGTGCTGGGGTCGTCGGCCGTGACATCGCTGCGGATGATCGATCTGGACCGACGGGCTGTTGCCGCCGCGCGGAAGAACATCACCGACCCGCGCGCGACCTTCGAATGGGCCGATGCGCGGACGCTGGACGATGTCGGCGAGTTGAATTTCGTCGTCAGCAATCCGCCCTTTCATGACGGCGGCGCCGAGGACAAGCGGCTGGGTCAGGCCTTCATCCGCAAGGCCGCCGGCCTGCTGAAGAAGGGCGGCGTGCTGTGGGTGGTGGCTAACCGGCACCTGCCTTACGAGGCGGAGCTGAAGGACGCCTTCAAGCGTGTCGACATGATCGCCGACAGCGGCGGCTACAAGGTGTTCGAGGCGGTGAAGTGAAAACCCCCACCTCGCGCGTCGACAAGCTCCTGGGGTCGATGGGCTATGGCTCTCGCACCGAGATGGCGCGGCTGGGCAAGGCGGGCGGGATCGTGATGGACGGCGCCGATCTGACCGACGTGTCGAAGCGGATCGCGGTGACGCCGGACCTGCCCGCGCGGATGGAGATCGACGGCGAACCGCTGGATCCCGTGCCGGGTCTGGTGATGATGCTGCACAAGCCGCTGGGCATGACCTGTTCGCGCAAGGAGGACGGGGCGCTGGTCTATGACGTCCTGCCTCCGCGGTGGAAACGGCGCGATCCGGCGATCTCGACCATCGGCCGACTGGACAAGCAGACGACAGGCCTGCTGCTGCTGACCGACGACGGCGACCTGCTGCACCGGGTGA
>JALYPS010000107.1 GCA_030856285.1 Pseudomonadota bacterium | reverse complement strand
TGGCTCGCGCGACCGAACGGAACATGGGCCGCAGCACCAGCCGGCCGAGGACTACCAGCAGCGCCAGACCGATGGCGGCCGGGATCAGGGTGAACAGGGCCGGCCGCAGCACCGCGGGGTCGAAGTCGCCGCTCCCGACTCCGCCCTGGGCCAGCGCCGCCAGGACGGTGACGGTGATCAGGATCGGCGCCACGGCCAGATCCTGGGCCAGCAGGATGGAGAAGGTGGCGCGTCCGGCGGTCGTCTTGATCCGGCCCCGCTCGGCCATCACCGGCATTACGACTGCGGTCGACGACAGGGCCAGGCCCATGCCCAGCACGGCCGCCGAGACCAGCGGCTGTCCCATGAAGACGAACACCGCCGCCAGCGCCACCGTACAGGCCGCCACCTGGGTCAGGCCGAGGCCGAACACCAGCTTGCGCATGGCGCGGAGCCGCTCCCACGACAGCTCCAGCCCGATCATGAACAGCAGGAAGGCGACGCCGAGCTCGGACAGGGACCGGATCTGGGTCGCATCCGAGATGGTCAGCCAGGACAGCCAGGGCGCGGTGTCCGCCAGCCGCGCCAGTCCGTCAGGACCCAACAGCACGCCCGCAGCGAGAAAACCCAGCACCGGACTGATCTTCAACCGGTTGAACAGCGGCACGACCACGCCCGCCGCGGCCAGAAAGACCACCAGATCCTTGTATTCGCCGCCGCCGCCGTGAGTCGCCATTCGTCCTCCGTCGGGGGTCAGCCTACAGGCTGAAACGCCGCCCCGTCTGGGTTTCCGTCGCACATGACAAATAATTCAGGCGACAGGGCGGACCCGGGGCGTAGGGTCGCCGCCGACGCTGTCCGACAGAGAAGCGAAGTCGAGGAAATCCCCATGAAGAAACTGCTCATCGGCGCCGCGCTCGGCGCCCTGCTCCTGCCCGCGTCCGTCGCGGTCGCCCAGGTCGGAGGCGAGGATCACGGCCACGCCTGTATCGACGAAAGCTGCACCGTCTTCGAACTGTTCCAGACCCCCGCCGAGGGCGCCACGGTCCTGGGCTATCAGGGCATCGTCGCGCCGCGCTACGGAACCTGGGGCTTTGATCTGGACGGTCGCGACACTTCGGTCAGGCCGGGCGACAGCTTCATGCGCTACGCTAACGGCGCGGCGCTGGACCGGATGCAGATTCCGTCGGACCGCACCTCCTACGGATCGTTCAACCTGCTGCGCGAACTGTCGGACAACCGGGTCAAGGTGATGATCGACGCCCTGGTGGCGCGCACCGACCTGGTCCCCGGCTCCGACGAGCAGAAGATCGCCGACGCCTATCGCTCCTACATGGACGAAGGCCGGCTCGAGGCGCTCGACGCCCAGCCGCTTCAGCCCTATCTCGCCGCCATCCGCGCGGCTGACACCCATGACGCCATGGCCGTCTACATGGGCCAGACCCAGGGCCAGGTCGGCGCTGCGCTGTTCGGCACGGGCATTTCTATCGATCAGAAGGCGCCCACCCGGTACGTGGTCTCCACGGGACAGTCGGGCATCGGCCTGCCGAACCGCGACTACTATCTGGAAGCCCGCTGGGCCGCCAAGAAGGCTCTGTACCAGGTCTATGTCGCCCGCATGCTGGAGATGATCGGCTGGGATAACCCGGTCGAGAATGCGGCCGCCATCGTCGCCTTCGAGACCCGCATCGCCGAGGTCCACTGGACCCCGATCCAGAACCGGAACCGCGACGAAACCTACAACGAATACACCATCGCCCAGCTGGCGGCGGAGGCCCCGGGCTTCGCCTGGCAGGGCTATTACGGCGCCATCGGCGTGGGCGAGGTTCCCCGGCTGATCGTCCGTCAGGACACGGCCATGCCCCTGATGGCGGCCATCTACGCCGAGACGCCGATGGATGTGATCCAGGCCTGGCAGGCCTTCCACACGGTCGATGAAGCCGCGCCGCGCCTGTCGCGCCGTTTCCTCGACGCCCAGTGGGAGTTCCGCTCGCGCGATCTGAACGGCCAGCCGATGCAGCGCCCTCGTGACAAGCGTGGCATCAGCTTCGCCGAGGGCATGCTGGGCGAGGCCGTCGGCCGCCAGTACGTCTCCGAATACTTCCCGGCCGAATCCAAGGCCAAGATGGAAGAGCTGGTCGCCAACCTGCGCATCGCCCTGTCCAATCGCATCCGCAACTACACCTGGATGAGCGCGGAGACCCAGGCGGCGGCCCAGGAGAAGCTGGAGAAATTCACCGTCAAGATCGGCTATCCGAACAAGTGGCGCGACTATTCCGGTCTGGAGGTCCGCCCCGACGACCTGTTCGGCAACACCGAGCGCGCCGGGCGTTTCCAGTGGGAGTACCAGCTGAACCGCCTGAACCTGCCCGTCGACAAGGACGAGTGGGGCATGACCCCCCAGACCGTGAACGCCTATTACAACTCGGCCAATAACGAGATCGTCTTCCCGGCCGCCATCTTGCAGCCGCCCTTCTTCGATCCGGACGGCGACGCGGCCGTCAACTACGGCGGCATCGGCGGCGTCATCGGCCACGAGATCGGCCACGGCTTCGACGACCAGGGCTCCAAATCGGACGGCGACGGCGTGCTGCGCAACTGGTGGACGCCCGCGGACAAGGCCAATTTCGAGGCCCTGACCGCCCGCCTCGGCGCCCAGTATGACCAGTTCGAACCCCTGCCCGGCTTCCCCGTCCAGGGCGGCCTGACCATGGGCGAGAACATCGGCGACGCCGCCGGCGTGGCCGTGGGCCTCGAGGCCTATCACCTGTCGCTGAACGGCCAGCCCGCCCCGGTGCTGGACGGCGTCACCGGCGACCAGCGCTTCTTCTACGGCTGGGCCCAGGTCTGGCAGTCGAAATACCGCGAGGATGCGCTGCGCAACCAGATCGCCACCGATCCGCACAGCCCAGCCGAGTTCCGCGTCATCGGCCCGGTCCGCAACTCCGACGCCTGGTATGAGGCCTTCGACGTCCAGCCGGGCGATAAATACTACCTCGCCCCGGAAGACCGGGTCCGCATCTGGTAAGGGCGCAAGCCTGACAAACGGCGGAGGGGTCGGAGCCAGCGCTCCGGCCCCTTTCCTTGCGCGACGCCGAAGCCATCTGGGCGAGGAGAGCCGTTCGCGCTCAAGCAGCGAGC
>JALYPS010000104.1 GCA_030856285.1 Pseudomonadota bacterium | reverse complement strand
CCCTCAAGGGGAGAAGGGCGCGGTGGGTCGGCCGGGTTGTCGATCTCAGTCAATCAGGCAGGCTTTCAGCTTCTCGAACGCCCTTGCCCGATGGCTGATGCTGTCCTTCAGGGCAGGATCCAGTTCGCCGAAGGTCTGGCTCTGCCCGTCGGGAATGAAGATGGGGTCATAGCCGAAGCCGCGGTCGCCGCGCGGGGGAAAGGTCAGCAGGCCGTCGACCCGGCCCTCGACCACCACGGCCGGGCCGTCGGGCCAGGCCACGGCGAGGGCCGAGGTGAACCAGGCGCGGCGATCCCGTGAGCCGGTTTCCTCCAGCCGTTCCTCGACCCGACGCATGGCGAAGGCGAAATCCTTGTCCGGTCCGGCCCAGCGCGCCGAGAAGATGCCGGGGGCGCCGTCGAGCGCCGCGACCGACAGGCCGGAGTCGTCAGCCAGGGCGACTTCGCCCGAACGGTCGGCCGCATGGCGCGCCTTCAGCAGGGCGTTGCCGACAAAAGTGCTCTCGGTCTCGTCCGGTTCGGGCAGATTCAGGCTGGCTGCGGTGACCACGACGTAATGTCCGCCCAGAAGCGCGTCGATCTCGACGGCCTTGCCGGGATTGTGGGTCGCCACGACCAGCCGCATCCCCTTGATAAGCTTCAGATTCATTTCGATCACGCGCTCTGCAACAATCCATTGCCAAAGTTTAATATCGTTAAACGATATGTAACGTGCCTTTTCTCGGGGCACGGCCTATCTATGTCTTCAAGGACGGACGCCGCAACGTTCCCCGAACGAGCCGATACCGGCAAGATCGATGCAGCGGAACAACATAAGAGGGGTGAAAACATCCCTCACTCAGGACCAACGGAGAAAGACCATGAACACCATGAACGCTTCCTACTTCATCGAGAAGGTCGGCCACGGCATCCTCAACGCCTTCCTGCTCGCCGCCCTGCCGACCGCCCTGGTCACCACCCTGATCCAGGCCCTGTGATATCTGCCTGGCCTCAGTCGCCCAATGGGCGGCAGGCCAAACAGTCTGGCCTCAAATAGCCCGAAGGGCGGTAGGCCAAACCAAAGGTCTCACAGGAGCTTTGACGATCGGCATGACAAACGCGAAGAATAAGACCGCGTGTGGGTTCGCCGGACCCCCCGCGGCATCCTCGCCCCGCCGACCGGCCCGCTAACAGAGAGGTCGACCCATGCGTTTCCCGAAGTCGCTTTCGATCGGGATCCGTGTGCCTTCTCTCCCGGGCCTGCACGCCCGCTCCATGTCGCCGCTGCTGAACGCGGCCCTGGGAGCCGCCTACTGGCTGATGATCGTGCTGACGGTGATCGTACTGGCAGCCTTCGTCGTCACCCTTTTCCTCCCCATGGGACCGACCGGCCTGATCTTCAGCGATGAATCAGGCGGCACCGAGATTCCCGTTTCCCGCACCTACATCCTGTTCGGCTTCGGCGCCTTTGTCGGATATTTCGGCGGCTTCGCCCTGATCCTCAGGCTGTTGAGGCGCATTTTCCACACGCTCGCGACCGGCGACCCGTTTCATCCGACCAACGTCAGCCGCCTGAAACAGATCGGCCTGACCCTGGCCACGGTGACCGGCGGCGCCTGGATCGGCCAGACCCTGGTGGCCCGCCTCGCACGCGGCGAAATGGACCCGCCCAGCCTCTTCGACCTGGTCACCCCCGCCTTTTCCGTCCTGGTCGTCTTCGTCCTGGCCGAGGTGTTCCGTGAGGGCGCGCGCCTGCGCCGCGAATCTGAGCTAACAATTTGATGGGCCGCGCAATCAAAAGGCTCCGCCTTTTCGACCCGACACGCGGCGGGTAGGAACAGCCATGGCCATCCGTGTGCAACTCGACCGCATCCTCCTCGAACGGCGCATGTCGCTGACCGAGCTGGCCGATCGCGTCGGCGTGACCCTGGCCAATCTGTCGATCCTCAAGACCGGCAAGGCGCGGGCGATCCGCTTCACCACCCTGGACGCCCTGTGCCGCGAGCTGAACTGCCAGCCGGGCGATCTTCTGGTCCAGACGCCCGGACCGCAGGACGTCGGCTCGGATGAGGATCCGGACGGGAACGCCCCCGGCACCACATGAGCCGCCGCGACGACCTGAGCCCCGACGACCGCCGCATCTGGGCCCGCGTCGCCGGCTCGGTCACGCCCCGCAAACCGAAGAAGGCCGCCCTGATCATTCCGGGCGCCGCCGTGGTCGATCCGCCCGCCGCGCCGCATCCGAAGGGATTGGCGAAGCCGCGGAGCGTCACGCCCGGCTGGAGCCCTCCCGTCCCGACGCCCGTCCGCCCGCGCGGCCACCCCGAAGAGCTGGAGCCCCGCCGCCAGCGCCGGCTGTCGCGCGAACGCGATCCGATCGAGGCCAAATTCGACCTGCACGGCTTCGGCCGGTTCCAGGCCCAGGACGCGCTCACGGCGTTCCTGCTCGGCGCACAGGCGCGCGGCTATCGTTCGGTTCTGGTCATCACCGGACAGGGACGGCGCGGTGGAACCGGCGTGATCCGCGCCTCGGTGCACGAATGGCTGCAAAGCCCGGCGCTGCGCGGCGTAGTGTCGGGGTTCGCCTCTGCCGCGCGCCACCATGGCGGCGACGGGGCCCTGTATGTGACGATCCGGAGGCGCTGAACCATGGCCCATCTCGTCGCCATCCAGACATCCAACGGGGAATGGCAGGCCTTCGTCATCGCCCAGCCGTCGAACCGCTTCGTCGGCGACATCGACGTGACCGGGCGCGAGGTGCCGTCCTTTTGCTACATGCGGGCGTGGGACGGGTGCCCAAGGCCGAGGCCGAGCGGCTGGCGAAGAGCCTCAGGGGCGTGCCCAAATCCGCCCGCCAGGCCGCGATCCTGAAGGCGTCCGAAGGCCTGCGTCTGTCAGCCGCCGCAGGAACGCCGGTCTGATCAGGCCAGCGTCAACCCCGCATCTTTCGCCAGCTTCTCCAGCGACGTCATCGGCCGCGGGCCCCAGTGGGCGATGACCTCGGCGGCGGCGAGGGACCCGAGCTTGCCGGCCTCCTCCAGCGACAGGCCGCGGGCGAGGCCGAGCAGGAAGCCGGCGGCGTACTGGTCGCCGGCGCCGGTGGTGTCGACCACCTTGTCGACCGGGACGGCGGCGATGGCGACGCGTTCGTCGCCGCGCACGACCACCGAACCGGCCTCGCCGCGAGTGATGGCGGCGACATCGACCATGGCCGCCAGGCGGGCGGCGGCGGCGTCGAAGTCGTCGATCTCGAACAGGGCGGCCAGTTCGCCCTCATTGGCCAGGACGATGTCGGCCGAGGCCTCGATGAAGGCCAGCAATTCGGCGCGCCAGCGGGCGACGACGAAGGTGTCGGACAGGGTGATGGCGACCTTGCGCCCCGCCGCGTGGGCGGCGGCGGCGGCGGCCTGGAAGGCGGCGCGGGCCGGGGCCGGGTCGAACAGATAGCCTTCCAGATAGACGATGGCCGAGGCGCCGATCAGGTCGGCGTCGATATCGGCGGCCGCCAGCTGGTTGGCGGCGCCGAGGAAGGTGCACATGGTGCGCTGACCGTCGGGGGTGACGTTGATCATGCACACGCCGGTGGCGAGGCCCTGGGCCGCCCCGTCCTTCAGCGGCGGGGTTTCGAAATGGACTCCGACGGCATGGATGTCGTGGGTGAAGACGCCGCCAAGCATGTCGTCGGCCACCTTGCCGATATAGGCCGCGCGGCCGCCGAAGCTGCCGACGCCGGCGACGGTGTTGCCCGCAGACCCGCCCGAGGCTTCAACCCCGGCCGACATGGCGGCGTAGAGGGCGGCGCTCTGCTGCGCGTCCACCAGCTGCATCGAGCCGGCGGTCAGGCCCTGCGCGGTCAGGAAGGCGGCGTCGCAGGGGGCGAGGACATCGACGATGGCGTTGCCGACGGCGCAGACGTCGTAGGTGGGGTTCTGGGTCATGGGCGGGGGCCATAGCGGGCGCGGGCCGGAATGGCCAGCCGCGCGCTGTCCTTATGAGCGGACAAGGAGAGCGAAGTTGCTGATCTGCCGAATCTCTGGCTGAGAGCCGCCCATGACCGAGATCGCCATCCTGACCCCCGACCCGTCCGACCCGTCCTACGCCGGCCAGTGGCCCGGTGTGCTGGAGCGGCTGGGCGCGGCGCTGGCGACCGGCGGGCTGACGGCGGTTCCGACGCCGTGGACCGACCATGTCGCGGACGCCTCGGGGCTGATGCGGTTCCCCCTTGTCCTGCCGCTGATCGCCTGGGGTTATCACCGCGACCACGCCCTCTGGATGCAGGCCTGCGCGACCTGGGAGGCGGCGGGGCCGCCAATGCTGAACCCGCCGTCGGTGCTGGGCTGGAATTCGGACAAGAGCTACCTCGGGCGGCTGGCGGACCAGGGCGTGGCCATTCCCGACACCGTCTGGATCGACGGTCCAACACAGGCCGAGGCCGACGCCGCCTTTGACCGGTTCGGTGTCGAGCAGATTGTGGTCAAGCCGCGGGTCTCGGGCGGGGCGTACAAGACGCTGCGGCTTTCGCGCGGCGAGCGGATGGACGGCGCTCCGGAAGGGCCGGCGATGATACAGCCCTATCTGCCGACCATCGAAACCGAGGGCGAGACCTCCCTGCTGTTCTTCGGCGGCAAGCTCAGCCACGTGGTCGGGAAGCGGCCGGTCCCCGGCGAGTTCCGGGTCCAGGTCCAGTACGGCGGCGGCTATGTCGCCCTGCCGGAGCCGCCGGCCGGGGCGCTGGCCCTGGCCGAGCGGACGCTGGCGGCCATCGGCGAGTATCTGCTCTACGCCCGCATCGACATGGCCCGCGACGCCGACGGCGGCTGGCTGCTGATGGAGGCCGAACTGATCGAGCCGGACTTCTACCTGGGCTCGGCGCCGGAGGGCGGGAAGCGGTTCGCGGAGGCGGTGAGGGCCAGACTCTGATCCCTCTCCCATTGGGAGAGGGCTTGAGCGCACGGCGGCGAAGCCGACGTCCTTGCGCGAAAGGGGGTGGGTCGAACGCCGGGGGGCGGCTTCGCCGCTCCAACCAGCCGACCCACATCCGAGCGGCTTCGCCGCCCACCTTCTCCCATCGAGAAGGATCATCGCTGTCTTGCCCCTCCGTCTCTTCCGTCCTACCCCTCCGGCTCGATTCAACGCCGCCGGAGCCTGCTCATGACCCTCGCCCTTTTGTTCCCCGGACAAGGCAGCCAGTCGGTCGGCATGGGCGCGGCGCTGGCCGACGCCTTCGCCTCCGCCCGTGAGGTATACGCCGAGATCGACGACGCCCTCGGCCAGAAGCTTTCGGTCCTGATGCGCGAGGGCCCCGAAGACCAGCTGACCCTGACCGAGAACGCCCAGCCCGCCCTGATGGCCGTTTCGCTCGCCGCCGTGCGGGTCCTGAAGGTCGAGTTCGGCGTTGACGTCTCCCGAGCCGCCTTCGTCGCCGGCCATTCGCTCGGCGAATATTCCGCCCTGTGC
>JALYPS010000094.1 GCA_030856285.1 Pseudomonadota bacterium | reverse complement strand
CCTCGATCCGCAGGGCCCAATCCTTCTTGAAGCCATCGATCGACCGCATGCCCAGCCGCAGGGCGCAAGGTTCGCCCGGACGGGACTCAAGGGAGGCGTCCCATCCGCTCATGTTCACATCCGGATGCCTGACCTCGGCCCCATGCTCGATGACGTCCCGCACCAATTGGGCCGGCGCATAGAAGCCCATCGGCTGGCTGTTCAGCAGGGCGGCGGTGAACACCTCCGGATACCAGCGCTTCATCCATGACGAGATGTAGACCAGCAGGGCGAACGAGCAGGCGTGGCTTTCCGGGAAGCCGTACTCCCCGAACCCCTTGATCTGATCGAAGCAGCTGCGGGCGAAATCGGGATTGTAGCCGCGCGCGATCATCCGGCCGACGAACGTCTCCTCGTGCTCGCCGATGGTGCCCATGTGCCGGAACGTCGCCATGGCCCGTCTCAGGCTGTTGGCCTCGGCCGGCGTGTATTTCGCCGCCTCCATGGCGATCCGCATCGCCTGTTCCTGGAACAGCGGCACGCCCAGGGTCTTGTGCAGCACCCGCCTCAGCTCGTCCTTGTCGCCGTGGTCGGGGTGTGGATGGGGGAAGTCGATCACATGGGGCCGGCCAAGCCTCTCCGCCTCTCGTCGTTCCGCCCGCCGTTTCAGGTAGGGATGCACCATCCCGCCCTGGATCGGGCCCGGCCGTACGATCGCCACCTCCACCACCAGATCGTAGAAGGTACGTGGCCGGAGCCGCGGCAGCATCGACATCTGGGCCCGGCTCTCGACCTGGAAGACCCCGAGGGAGTCTGCCTTGCACAGCATGTCGTAGACCTCGGGATCCTCCGCCGGGACCGTGTCCAGTTCGAACCGGCGCCCATAGTGTTCCGCGATCAGGTCGAAGCCGCGCCGCAGCGCGGTCAGCATGCCCAGCGCCAGCACATCGACCTTCATCAGCCGCAGGAAATCGATGTCGTCCTTGTCCCACTCGATAAAGGTGCGGTCCGGCATGGCGGCGTTGCCGATCGGAACGATCTCCAGCAGCGGCGTCTGACTCAGCACATAGCCTCCGACGTGCTGGCTGAGATGGCGCGGAAACTTGATCAGTTCGGATGTCAGCTCCAGCGCCAGCCGCATCCGCGCGTCATCGCGGCTCAATCCGGCCCTGTCGACATGCTCGTGCTTCACGCTGTCGCCCCAGGAGCCCCAGACCGTGTCGGCCATCCGCGCCGTCACGTCCTCGGTCAGCCCCAGAGCCTTGCCGACGTCCCGGATCGCCGAGCGGGGCCGATAGTGGATGATCGTCGCCACGATCGCCGCCCGGTCGCGCCCGTAGCGGCGATAGACGTACTGCATCACCTCCTCGCGCCGTTCATGCTCGAAATCGACGTCGATGTCCGGCGGCTCGTCCCGGTCGGCGGACATGAAGCGTTCGATCAGCACGTCCTGCTCGGCGGGGTTCACATTGGTCACGCCGAGGCAGAAGCAGACCACCGAGTTCGCCGCCGAGCCCCGCCCCTGACACAGGATCGGCTTCTCCTGCGTTCGCGCCCAATGGACGATGTCGTGCACCGTCAGAAAGTAATTGGGGTATTTCAGAAGCTTGATGAGCTTCAGCTCCTTGACGATCGTCGCCCGGATTTTCGGATCGACCCCGTCGGACCACTTCTCGCGCGCGCCCTTGAAGGCCAGCCGGATCAGCCGGCGTTGCGCCGTCCAGCCCGCCGGCACCGGTTCGTCCGGATACCTGTATTCGAGTTCCCGCAGCGAAAACCGGCAGGCCCGCGCGACCTCCATTGTCCGCGCCAGCGCCGCCTCATGCCCCCGGAACAGCCGCGCCATCTGGGCCGGCGGCTTCAGATGCCGTTCGGCGTTGGCCTGCAGCCGCCGCCCAGCCTTGTCGATGGTCGTGCCTTCACGGATGCAGGTCAGGACGTCCTGCAACATCCGCCGGTCGGGGTGGTGATACAGCACCGCATTGGTCGCGATCATCGGCGCCCCCGTGCGATGCGCCATGGCCGCCAGCCGGTTGAGGCGCTTGCGGTCGTCGCCGCGCCACAGGGGCGCCGCCGCCAGATACAGGTCGTCGGGCCAGGCCTTTCGCCACGCTGACAACCGGGCCTCAAAGGCGGCGTCGGGCTGATCGGGCGCGGGGGCCAGGGCGATCATGCCTTCGCCCAGCCCGACCGCCTGTTCAAACGTCAGCCGCGTCTCGGCCTTCTCGATCCGTGTCTCCTCCCCGTCCGCAGGATGGGGAGGTGGCGCGGCGCGAATACGCGCCGTGACGGAGGGGTTGCCGGACCCCTCCACCGCTTCGCGGTCCCCCTCCCCATTGCTTCGCAACGGGGAGGAGAAGGCCTCGCTCTTGCCCAGCGACAGCAGCCGGCACAGCCGGCCATAGGCGGCGCGGTCGCGTGGAAAGACGATCAGTTCGGTCCCGTCGGTAAAGCCCAGCCGCGATCCCACGACCAGGGGGATATCAACGTCTTCCGCCCCCATCAGCGCCCGCACCATCCCCGCCAGGGTGTTGCGGTCGGCCACGCCGACGGCGGCAAGACCGAGCGATTTCGCCTGATACATCAGCTCGCCCGGATGGGACGCCCCTTCCAGAAAGCTGAAATTCGTCATGGCGCCGAGCTCGGCGTAGCGGCCGTCCCAGCCGGTCACGGCAGCACCCCGTGCATCCACCACGAGGGCGCGCGCTCTTCCACCGCGCCGGAGAACTCACGCCCGTACAGGCCCTCGCGGAACAGCCAGTAGCGACCGCCGGCCTCGTCCTCGACGCGGTAGTAGTCGCGGGTGCGCACCTGACGGTCGTCGGGACGCGGGCGCCACCATTCGGGCGACAGCCGTTCGGGGCCGTCGGCGCGGGTCACCCGCCGGGACAGCCGCCGCCAGGTGAAGCGCACGGGCGCCCCGTCGGGCAGTTCGGCCATGGCCTCCACCGGTTCAGGCGGATCGAGCAGCAGGATGGGTCGACGTCCGCCCGCCTCGCCCGGCGCCGCGAGAGGCCGCCCCAGCGCCGGTCGCCAACGCTCGGCCCGTTCGGGAATCCAGCTGTCGACCGGCTCCGCCGTCAGCACCCGGTCTTCGCCCAGCCGCGCGCTCAGGCGGTCGATCAAGGCGGCCAGGTTCTCGGCCTGTTTCGTCTCGGCCTCGCTCTCCAGCGCGCCCTGCCGCGCCGTCATCGTCTCGACGGCGTCGGCGGTCAGCATCAGGGCGTCGAGGCCGAAGCCGAGCTCCAGCCGTCCCAGCCCCGC